>NZ_JASOOL010000029.1:0-355 GCF_030217745.1 Bifidobacterium sp. UMB1197
CTCATCGATCCGAAACGTAAGTTGCATGTCTGTGGTAATAACCCAACCTGCGACGGTTACGAGATCGAAGAGGGTGAATTCCGCATTAAAGGTTATGACGGCCCGATCGTTGAGTGTGAAAAATGTGGCTCTGAAATGCACCTGAAAATGGGGCGTTTCGGTAAATACATGGCCTGCACCAACGAAGAGTGTAAAAACACACGTAAGATTTTACGTAACGGCGAAGTGGCACCACCGAAAGAAGATCCGGTGCCATTACCGGAGCTGCCGTGCGAAAAATCAGATGCCTATTTCGTGTTGCGTGACGGTGCTGCCGGTGTGTTCCTGGCGGCCAATACCTTCCCGAAATCGCGTG
>NZ_JASOOL010000030.1:0-345 GCF_030217745.1 Bifidobacterium sp. UMB1197
GTTAAAAATACCTACTAAAATTTGATCGACAATTTTTACAAAAAGAGCATTCCAGTGAAGCCAGGAAATACCAACTAACATAATCAAGTTATCAGGAATCAAACTGATAATTCGGTAAATAAAGAATAAACATAGTTGGTAGACAACGCCGTGCTGCTTATCAACATTTTGGATAAATACGCTATGTTTATTAAAAGAAAAAGAGGCTAAATTAGAAATAATGAAGGCGATCGTGTTAGCATAAATTACTGGAATTTTCCAAACATTATGAAATAAAAGAAAGCAGACAATATTAATGACTGCTGCAAGAAAACCAAAGATAACATAAACATAAAAGTTTCGGTG
>NZ_JASOOL010000031.1:0-337 GCF_030217745.1 Bifidobacterium sp. UMB1197
ACTACTGCATTGCTCCTAGTGAGAACATTGAAGTTTGGACAGAGATGCTTCAAAACATGAAGTCCAGAGGCTTGAAGCAAGTTGAACTCTTTCTTTCTGATGGTGTTGTTGGCATGAAAACAGCCTTGGCCAGGACTTATCCTAAAGCTCATTTTCAACGCTGCCTGGTTCATGTCATGCGCAATATCTGCGCTAAAGTACGCGTCGACGATCGTGAAAAGATCATGAACGAATTCAAACAGGTGCATCAACAGACAAACAAAGAAGAAGCCACAGCTGTCCTGCATGACTTCTATACCAAATGGGGCAAGGTTTACAGCCATGTTATCAGAAGCTT
>NZ_JASOOL010000032.1:0-325 GCF_030217745.1 Bifidobacterium sp. UMB1197
GCCATTGTGAGTGAGAGTTAGCAATACATCTTTTTGTTCAATTAAATCTTCATCTTCAATTGAAACTGCTTCGCCTTCCGCAATCTTAGTTCGTCTATCATCACCAAAACGCTTTTGAATATCAAGCAATTCATTGTAGATAATTTCATCGATTCGTTCTGGCTTAGCGAGAATATCTTTGTAATCTGCAATTTTTGCTTGTAAATCTTGATATTCAGCTTCAATCTTGTCTCGCTCTAAACCTGTTAAACGAACCAGACGCATATCTAAAATAGCTTGAGAGTGACGATCATCTAATCCAAAGTTTTGAATCAACTGTGCCTTA
>NZ_JASOOL010000033.1:0-322 GCF_030217745.1 Bifidobacterium sp. UMB1197
TCGTCTAGCTTAGACGCAAGAATTTTGCCTGCTAATGCCGCAGCGAGTACCGAGACTTCTCCTTGGAGGCTAGTCATGGCGTGCTTATGCTGAGCTTCAATGGAATGCTGAGCTTCACTAATAATCTTCGCAGCATCTTTTTCTGCACGCTGTCTTGCTTCATCAACAATCTTGGAAGCTTGTGCGCGAGCCTGTTCGCGAGTTTTTGCGGCATCTGCTTGAGCTTGTGCAAGTTCTTCTTCCATCTGGCTCTTTAACTCATCAGCTTCACGCTGCGCGTTTGCTGCTTTAGCCATTCCGCCTTCGATTTTTTCTGCACGCT
>NZ_JASOOL010000034.1:0-315 GCF_030217745.1 Bifidobacterium sp. UMB1197
GATTACGCAAACTTGTGCCGGTATTGCGCAAAACATCGCCCTATAACAGCCGGATGTTTACTCTGATGCGGCAGCTGGACTGGCTCTCTTTGTTGAATTTTGAAGTGCTACACGCCAGCCGTTTCCACGTTCTCCCGTGGAACAAACACGGAGGAAAACTATTGAATGCGCATATTCCTGCGCTTGGTTGCTTACAACTTATTGTTGCCCGGAAACGGACTATTCCTTTAACGCTAAATCCGATGAAACAGAGCAAGAATAAACCGCGAATTCGCCAGGCGGTTGGTGCCACCCGGCAATGTCGTAAACCACAGG
>NZ_JASOOL010000035.1:0-307 GCF_030217745.1 Bifidobacterium sp. UMB1197
GAATATCACCAAAATTACCAGTTACTCGGATATTGTCACGATCATAATCTGCTAATTTACTAATCAAGTCTACATCAATAATTTTGAAAAGATCTTGATTATTTTCAAAAACAATTCCGTTAATTCGTCCAGTAAAACTAGTTTCTGCCATTTTTACCTCTAATCAATTTTGCTACAGCATTGTATTGCTTTTGTGCTTGTGCAAAATATTTAGGATCCTGTTCTTTTGATAATTTAAAGTAATTCTCTGCCTCATCAGGATTAGTATCAAATAAAGTTAAACCAAGCAAAAAATTAACTTTTGCAT
>NZ_JASOOL010000036.1:0-306 GCF_030217745.1 Bifidobacterium sp. UMB1197
GTTTTTGATTGGAGCGACTCTGATATTCCTGTTAGAGATGCACTATGGGACTACTTTATGGAAAAGAATGGTAGAGATACCATGAAGACGGAAAGTGACATGCTTCCGTTCTTGAAAGACTCTGACGATAAGATCGAAGCCTTCGTCAACGAAAATCTTAAGAAGTAACATCACCTAAAAACAATAATTCTACGCACCGTGGTCACGCATTGTTTGACCACCAAAGAACAATCTCTAGGGATTGTTCTTTTTTTGTGAGAAAATATATTTTAAAAAGAAAGGGGCGGCAGCATGGACTATATTATT
>NZ_JASOOL010000037.1:0-306 GCF_030217745.1 Bifidobacterium sp. UMB1197
TGCCAAACGAGTTATGGAAATATACCAATAGAAAGCGAGGTAAGCATTAAGTGAGTCCAAATGAACTAATTACTGAATTTCAGAATGAAGATTATGACTATTTTCTAAGAAAAATGCTTGATGCTGTGCCTGATAACATTGACAAGCGTGAAGGTTCAATCATCTATGACGCTTTAGCTCCTGCTGCGTTGGTTATGGGTCAGCAATCCTTAGATATGGCGAATGTAATCAAGGAAACTTATATCAAAACAGCTTCCGGAGAGTTCCTAGACTATCGAGCAATTGAACATGGAACAAGTCGATACC
>NZ_JASOOL010000038.1:0-303 GCF_030217745.1 Bifidobacterium sp. UMB1197
TATAGTGAAGTTCGTAACCACGACGCTGTGCTTCCAGCAACATAGCGAAACTGGAATCTTTCTTGATGTTGATGTTTGCGATGGGGTCCATCACGATGCCGAGCTTGATCATTATTCTTCTCCGTTAGCCCAAATCGCCAAAACGCACTTGTAGCGCGGTAATGGCGGTGAGCGCAGTTGTCTCAGTACGCAAAACGCGAGGTCCCAACAGGATATCAGTAAATTGATAGCGGGCAGTCATGGCAATTTCATCTGCCGATAAACCGCCTTCCGGGCCAATCAGCAGGCGGACGCGTTCGACCG
>NZ_JASOOL010000003.1:0-192989 GCF_030217745.1 Bifidobacterium sp. UMB1197
CAAATCACGTACAAAAAGCGGAAATAGTCGACGCATTTTGTACCATATTTGGCCTAAATCACGTACAAAGTCGGGAAAGATTGCGCAATCGCCATTAGCGCAATATACACAAAGCATGACACAATAGTGTGTAGTGTGTTTTTTGAAGGGAGCAGGTTCCGTGAGTGTTCAACAAACCTTGCAGCGCTGGATGATTACGGTAGGTGGAGTGGAGCAGGCACGCGTTGGCGCGGGTGAGTCTGTAGAAATTGGCAGGAAGCCTATACGCCCTTTGCGCGAAGACGGTTTTATGCGCGTAGACGTTGTAGACAATAAGCGCTCCATGTCTAAGAGGCATGCGCTTTTGATTGTGGACGCAAACGGCGCGGCTACAATTCGCGATTTAAACTCTACAAACGGAACTTACTTGGTTAACGAAAGCGGCGATTTGCTGCGACTAGACCCAGGCGTTGATTTCCACATGCCAGACAGCATTGTTCGCATGCAATTTGGCGACGTTCCAGTTGATTTTGTGCGCATTGAAGAAAAGGCGCCGCAGGGGGGCGATGCGGGTGCGCAGCCAGTGCGCGATTTGTTCTCTTATGCGCCAGACAATGCGATTAAGGAGCCAGATGCGGCGGATTTGTCGGTAGATGACATTCTTGACATTCGCGCAGGGGAGCCAACAGGCGTGTTCCATGCGCAGTCGGTTTCGCGGCCTGATTTGGTTTGGGATAGACAGAAGCGGCTTAATGATGCGGCGGCTGCGGATGATCTTGGCAGTACTTCGGCGGCGGATTCTGGTGCTGTTGCTGGTGCTGTTGCTGATGCTGCTGTTGCTGATGATGCTGCTGCTGGTGTTGCGGATGCTGCAACTGTTGCAGAAAGCGTTGCGGAGCAAATTAAGCCTGTTATTGCGGGTCAGGTTGTTTTGCCTGTTGTTCGAGATGAGTTTGAATCGCCTGTGGAACCGCGTAATTTGTTTGACGATGCTGCGAATAATGACGCTGTGAATGATGCGTCTGATAATAATGCGGCTAACGATGTATCTTATAACGATGCTGCAAATAGCGATGCTGCAAATAACTTGGATGCAAACAGCAACGCTGAAGCATCGCAGTTAGACACGCAGCTAGATGCCAAGTTAGACTCTCAAGAAGCGGCTCAAGATGCTGCCCAGATTGAGGTTGATAAAGCTTTGGAAGCGGCTCAAGAGGCGCAAAATCAGGTTAATCAGGCGCTGGAGGCAGTTCAGTCTGTTAATAACGCAAGCGATGCCAGCTCCATAATCGCCGATGATTCTGCACAATTTACACCAGCTTTTGAGCCAGGATCCGTGTTTGAAAAAGTTTCTAATGGCGAATTTAGCGCGCGCAAAGAAGTGGTTTCTGCTGGAGGATTTACATCGGAAGAAGCGCAGAAAACCGCCGATTTTGCCGAGCAATTTGAGATGGCAAAGTACCAGGAGTTGCTGCCATTCTTGGCAATGAACACAAATTTGTACGACGATTTGTACGCGTGGCTTTCGGCGCAGGGGAACGCAGACGTGGATCAAGCGTTGGCGCAAAATAGCGGATACAGCGCGTATCGCAATGCAATCGGCTTGTAAACAAGGGAGTTGAGTAGTATGAGCGATAATAAGAACGACTTTATGCAAAGTACGCAAAGCGCACAAAATCTTTCAGACCAGCTAAGTGCTGAGCCAATTGCTGAGCCAGCCCAATCAAACCAGCCAGCCCAGGCTGAATCGCGCCAATCTGCCGAAACTTTGCGCGCCGAAAAACTCGAGCGCATGAACAAATGGTATGAAAATTACAAGTCGCAGCTTGCTCCTTCGCCGTTGGAAGACATTACAAAGCTTTGTGCGCAACTGGAGTTGACTCACGCACATCCTTCGGGAATCGCCCAGCTTTTTGCCAGTGGAAAGGCTACTCTTCAAGCGCTTTTCCGCGATTCGGGAATGCTACGCGCGGCAGGTAGAAGGCTAGACAGAGTTTTTGAAGACAGAGACAACAAAGCGCACGAAAATGGCGTTTCGGAGCTTTCGCTTGTTGTTGGAGTTGCGTCTTGGAGCGGAAATCATGTGCCAGTTTTAACATACCCGGTACGCGTTTTGCGAGAAGCTGGAAAAGACGAGACGGCTGCAACGATTTACTTTTCGGGAAACGTTCGCCTAAACCACGCTCTTGTTATTAGATTGCAAGAAAGAGGCATAAACCTTAGCGAAGACGCGCTTTTTGATGGTGCAAACTACCAGAGCGGCACACCAGAAACATCCGCAGTTTTCGATGTGATTTGTGCTGCGGCTCAAAGAGTCTTCCCAGATTTTGACATTGAGCGAGATATTGTGCTCGGTTGCTTTACAGATTCGGGATCTAGATTCTTGGCAGAAAGCGGCCAGATTCTGCACGCGCTTAAGCTGGGGAATGTTGGAAATACAATGATTGACGCGATTGCGGGAAATAGCACTGCCGTTGAGGTGCTTGCTGCAAAAACCGCTCCCGACTACTCGCCGCTAGACGTTGACCCACACCATGAATACGAAGTTGGCGATGTTAATAACGCTGTGCGATATGCTGCAGGAATGGCGGCAAATGGCGCTTCTTTGGCTATAGATGCAGACGCTGGGTGTGACTCCGCGCTAATTGCGGCTGCAATTTCTTCGCGCTGCGTTCTTGCAGGAAAATCCGTTTTGTACGTTCCAAACGTTATGGAGCAGCAGCGCCGATTCCGTCACGCGCTCAGTGCAAACGAGATTTCTTCGCTTTCGCTAGACGTTTCGGATTCGCATCTTGCAAAGCATGTTGATTCGCAGCTTATAGCGGCCGTTGGCTCTCGCCAAAGCGTTGCTTCTAGCCGTTTTGAGCAGGTTTGCGACGAGCTTGTTGGCGTTAAAACGCGATTAAACCGCTACTTGGGTGATTTACATGGAGTAAACGAGCGCTGGGGTGTTTCTGCATACCAGACAATGCAAAATCTTGCAGGAATCGCCATGCTCCCTACGCATCCATGCACGCACGTGCGTCTTAGTGTAGACGCTGCGCGCTCGCTTTCTGGCCATTTAGACGAGTGGGCGCAAAAGCTGCACGAGGCAGATTCTCTTGGCGAATTTACCACCAATGCTGAAGATACGCCGTGGTTTGGCGCCTCGTTGTTTAGCGAAAACGAGGCCGTAGCTGTGTATCAGCGTATTGTAGACGTTCTTACAAAGCTTTTGCCAGCTGCTCGCGAACAGGTTAAGTCAACCGTGCAAAAATGCGGTTTCCCTATTCCTTCTACGGCGCGCGAATGGGGCAGGCAGGTTACGGTTTTAAAGAATCTTCGCCGCGTTTTAGACGTTTTCCAGCCAGACATTTTTGAGCGCGATCTTAGCGCAATGATTGAGGCAAGCAAACCGAAGGCCATTAGAAAGCGCGAAGGCTCGCCAATGGGCTTTTGGGAGCGCAGGCATCACATTAAAGAAGCGCGTAGTCTTTTGCGTGTTGGCGCAAAGGTAGACGACCTTCACGAAGCGTTAAAGATTGTTGCTGCGCAAGCGTCTCAATGGCGTACTTTCGTGCCTCATGGCGGTTGGCCAGTATTGCCTCCTAAACTAGACGAAATCGTTAGCACGCAGGAGCTTTTAGACCGTAATCTTGTAGCTCTTAACGCAGTTCTTTCCACAACGCGACTTGGTGCAGACCTTGAAAACATTGAGTTTGCTAAGCTGGACGAACGCTTGCAAGCCTTGCATGATAGTCGCGAATCCTTAGATACGCTTCCAGGAAGGTGCATTATTGAGCGTGATTTGCGTGGCATGGGCTTAGAAGACCTTGTTTGCGATTTGCGTAGGCGTAAAGTTACGGGTCAGGCCTTAGATGGCGAGCTTCATCTTGCTTGGTGGACTACCGTTTTTGAAGATATTGTTAATTCTTCCGAGATTATATCTAACCAAGACGGTTCTGCGTTGCAAGATGCTTCCGATCGTTTTGTTCAGGTAGACACAGAGCACGTGCGTTCCGTAGGGCCAATGGTTCAACAAGAAGCACTTAAAAAGCTTTGCGATTTGCTTTTTGCGCGTTCTCAAGAAGCAAACCAGCTTCACACTGCGCTTGCAAGCAATGGGTCGGGTGTTACTTTTGCTAAGTTGATGAACTCCTACCCAGATTTGCTGCTTGCTGCTAAGCCGATTCTGGTTGCAATGCCGTCTACCTTAACTATGATGACTGAGTTTAAGCCGATTGTAGACGTTGTAATTGTTGATTCGGCGGAGCATATTAACAACATTGAGCTGCTTAGCGTTCTTGCGCGCGCACGCCAAGTTGTTGTTATTGCGCACAAGCAAACGGTTAGCTCACAAAGCGTGGGCGACCTTATTAGCGTTTTGCCTACTGTTTGCGTTAAGTCGCGAGCAACCAGGCGGTCCACGTATCTTGCTGAATTCCTTGAAAATCACGGCTACGGCTTGCTTAGGCACGATGTTCCTGTAGAAAGAATGCAAGGCAGAGTTAAGCTCCATCAGGTGGAAGCCGCTGGGGTTCCTGTTATGGCAACGGGGCTTATTGAAAGCAGCCAGCGCGAGATTGACGAGGTTGTGTCTTTGATTAAGCAGCGCGCTAAAACATTTAGCGTTGTTCCTTCTAGCTACGTTCTTGCCGTTGTGACTCTTACAAGCGTGTTTAGAAACAGGCTTGGCGCGGAGCTTAAGGCTTTGGCTGTTAAAGACGAAAACATGGGTAGGTTCCTTAGACATGTTCGACTTGTAAGCGTAAACGAGGCCGTTGGAGCTGCTGCAACGGATGTTATTCTTTCGCTGTGCTACGCAAAGACTTCGCACGGCAGGCTTTTGCAGCAGTTTGGCGTTTTGGAAGAAGAAGGCGGAAAGTTTATGCTTCTTGATTCCTTGGCCTTGGCTCGCAGAAACTTGGATATTGTTTGCGCGTTTAAGTCTAGCGATATGGAAGATGATCGTTTGCATCAAGACGGGCCTAAGCTGCTTAAGGATTTGCTCACTTGGGCGGAGAATTTGGAGGATAATCCAGTGGATCCAGCAGATGCTGAGAATGCTGAAAATGCGGCAAATGCTGAAAATGCAGCAGTTGCTGGCGATTCCGCCGATTCCGCCGATTCTGCTGACGCGGGCGAAGCTAAACAATCGCAAGCGGCTGGCGATTTTTCCGCAAACGGCTTTAACAACGTTTTGTTTGCCGACTTGGCAGAGCGAATTCGCGCTCGCGGCCTTAAAGTGGCGGTAAATTACGGTTTTAACCCAGATCATAGTATTCCTCTTGTTGTTGGTTTACCAGATAAGCCGTTTGCTTTGGCTGTTCTAACCGACGACGTGCGTTTTATGAGCATTGAGTCCACTCGCGAACGAAATCGCATGTTTGCTCAAGATTTGGAGTATCTTGGTTGGTCGGTTATGAACGTTTGGAGTGTTGGAGCGTTTGTTAATCCCGAAAAAGAAGTTGAGCGCATTGTTTCTAGAATCGGCGAACTTTACGGGAGTGGCGAGCAGCAGTGAGCGGTTACAACGCTAATCGCAGATGTTCTAGGGGTCATTTTCGCGTGGTTCGTAAAGGCTCGGAGCTTTTTGACGCAGATGGCGTAAAACAAGAGCCAGGCGATGCTCAGACGATTGAACAGCGTGCAAAAGACGACGATAATCGCATTCTTGGCGAGCTTCCTCCACATTGGGCGGTTTTTAGCGAACGCGGAAGATAAGCAGGTATTGCTCACTAATTTTGCACAGCTATAACCGCAAGGTTTGGAATAATCGCCTGCGTGTTTATGATTTTCAACGCGTTTTGCGCTGGCATTGCAAGTAGTGTGTTTTGCGCCGAACTATTTACCTTAACAACAATCACGTTGTGAATAACCTCAACGTTTTTGTTGTTAAAATCCAGGTTATTTGGCTGCCCTGCATCGCTAGACGTTTCTAGCTGTGCTGCGGGGTTTGCGGAGTGACTGGCCGCGTTTGAATCGTTTGGAACTTTGCTAAACGCTATAGAAATAACGTCTCCCGAAGCAAGGCTTGTGCTACTGCTTGCAAGATTAACCGAAATGGTTGTAAAACCAGGAGGAATCTTTGTTTGCTTTGTGACTTGATTGCTAAAAATTGGCGTTCCGTATTTAATGTTGCATGCGGCAACATACGCGTTTTTAGCGGAATTGTTTACAGAATCGTAGTTAAGAACATTGTTAAAAACGCTGCTTTTAGGCACGCTAACATAATGCAGGTCACTTTGCTTAATAACGCTGCCTTTTGCTATGTTTCTAATGGCCACAGGCACACTTTGAGTAGCCGTAAACGCTGAAACCATGTGTATTGAAAACAGCGTTGCAACGCTTATAAAAAATATTGAAAGCAGGTTTAAGGTTTGCGCCTTTTGCCTGCGTTTTAAAAGCTCTACTGGCTCCTTGTTGCTGCCTTTGGAGCCAACTGTTTTTAGTAAAAATGATGTTTGCATATAAGCATCATTCATTAAGCAGAACTTTTGCGCAAGCTTTTTTATGCAATGTGGTTAAAGGCTAGTGAAAATGCGGATTTTGCGCACATATAAACATTCTTGATTAGTCTTAATTGCCATTTATGCACATAAGCACATAAATGGCGTCTTAAAACTTCGACTTATTCACATACACACATAAGTAACGTCATACTTTTTTACTTATGAACATATGCACAGATTTTAATTTTCTATTTGAACTCTATTTATCGGTGCGATAGAATCCACTACCCTTAAAGTTGATTGGTGGTGCGCTAAAAACCTTACGAACTTCTTGTTTTCCGCACTTTGGGCACACGGTAATTGGCTCATCTTCAAACGATTGATGCTGTGAAAAATCATATCCGCATTGCTTGCAACGGTAATGATAAGTAGGCAACGGTTCCTCCAATCTATAATTCCATCACATATCCTAGCTCATAATATCGCCGCATTAAAGCAGCTAAGTGTAAAGCCCGTATGCGCTTTTGTTTGTAAAATTCTGCGAAACAATTGCAAAAAATCCGACACGCCGACTTATTTTTTGGCCTTTACATCCTTAAGGCATTTTATATTTGTACGTATGGGTTATGAATCGGTGAGCGCGCTAATAGTATTAATCATCATCGTAGCCTTAATGTTTGGTTGGTTACCTAAGCGCACCGTTAACAGCATGAAGTCAATGTTGGAACATAGCGAAGATAGGTATTCACCTTCGTTGCACATTGTGGATTATCGCAGTGAATCACTGTTCCACGCGTGCAGCGGCACGATGGTGAAAGGGGTTGGCATGCAGCCGTCGAAGATGCAAGCGAATGCAAAGCCTAATAATGGCAAGGCCAGAAGTAATGGCGCAAAAGCAAATAACCGTAAGGGTGCCGCGCAGTCTAATGGCACTTTTAATGGCATTTTTACTCCTGAGCATGTTGCTCGTATTCGTGCGCTTCGCCGTGCAGCAATCCGCCGTCGCCGTATTTTAGTTCTTTCGCTGGCGGTTTTAACTCTTGTTGTGTTTGCGGCAGGTCTTGTGGGGATTTATAGTGCATGGTTTGCCGTTATTCCTTTTGCTGCGCTTTGCACGGTTCTTTACTTTGGATCCATGGCTGCTAAGCATGCTCGCCTTTGGGAAGCCAAGGTTGCAGTGTACAGAAAGCATTCTTCTGCGTTTAAAGATTCTGTTGTAGAGCCAATTTTTGACGCAACAGTAAACTCCGTTGTTGAAAGTGCCGAAAACGCCGAAGATGTTTGCGCAAATCCAGGCAGTAATCCAGACAATACTGAGACGTCTGTTATGCAGCAGCGCGATATAAGCATGGCTTTGTCTGAAGCAAATAGAAAAGATGTAGCCAATATTGCTGCCAGTGGCAATTCTAATCAAGATCTTATCTCGTTCTCGTTTGGCTCTGATTACCGCGATTCCAACGCAAATAGCAAGAATGCAGACCCACAAAGCTTAGAAATAAAGTCCACTAAGCAAGTTGCTAAGGCGATTCCTGCAAACGATTCGAGCAAAGTTGCTGAAGTCTCTGACGTGTCTAAAGTCTCTGAAGTTTCTAAAGTTGTTGTAGAGCCTCCAGTTAGCACCAAAGATTCGCTTGGTAAGGCCGATTTAAGGGACGTTTTGGCTCGTCGCGCAGCTTAAAGTTTGTAAAAATTTTCTAAAATTTTAGCACTCTAGTTGGTAGAGTGCTAAAAACGCGCTATTATAAGGTTCAGTGCTCGATAGTTTTGACGTGATCGTCAGCCTCGTCAACATTATTCGCGCAAAGGTTACATTTCTCTAGAAAGAGGTACCGAAGTGTCGATTAAGCTCACACCTTTGGAAGATAAGATTATTGTTAAGCAAGCTCAGGCAGAAACCCAAACCGCTTCTGGCTTGTACATTCCAGATAACGCTAAAGAAAAGCCACAGCAGGGCGAGGTTTTGGCTGTAGGCCCAGGCCGCCGAGACGATAAGGGCGAGCGTATTCCTATGGATGTTAAGCCTGGAGACAAGATTCTTTACTCCAAGTATGGTGGCACAGAAGTTCATTACGAAGGCGAGGATTACTTGATTGTTTCGTCTCGTGACGTTCTTGCAATCCTTGGCTGATTCTGATTAATCGTTAGGTTAATCGCTAGGTCAATCGCCTGATTAATCAAATCTATTTAGATTACTTAGATTTATTTAACGCTGAAAATGACGGCTTGCCGCTGTTTTCAGCGTTTTTGTTTAAGATGCGACTATTATAAAATCATGAGTTATAAACACCGCAGTATTCTAGATACTTTGCCAAATTACAAGCAGGGCAAACCAGCGCCCGCGCTAGACGGCGTTCGTGCATACAAAATCTCCAGCAACGAAAATCCATTCGAGCCGCTAGAAAGCGTAAAAAACACCATTTCTAGCCGCGCACTTGGGGTTATTAATCGTTACCCAAATATGCGCGGAACTGAGGTTGTGCAAGAGCTGGCTAAGAAGTTTAGCGTTACTCCAGACGAAGTTGTTCTTGGATGTGGCTCTACAGAGGTTATTACCCAGCTTGTAAACCTTGTTGCAGGTCCTGGAGACGAGGTTATATACCCGTGGAGAAGCTTTGAAGCGTACCCAATTATTGTTACGGGTGCTGGCGCTACAAGCGTTAAAATCCCTAATCGAGCAGACGGTTCGCACGATGTGGACGCAATGATTGCTGCGATTAATGAGCGCACGCGTCTTGTTATTTTAAACAATCCAAACAATCCAACGTCTGCAGCGCTTTCAAACGAAGAAGCTAGAAGAGTGTTGGATGCTGTTCCTAGCGACGTTTTGGTGCTTATTGACGAAGCCTATGTGCAGTTTAACAACGCAAAGGGTACGGCGGATGGCATTGAGCTTTACCGAGAATATCCAAACGTTGTTGTTGCACAAACCTTCTCTAAGGCCTACGGATTGGCTGGTTTGCGCATTGGCTACGCTATTGCAAATGCGCAAGTCGTAGAGGGTATGCGAAAAGTGGCTGTTCCATTTGGCGTAAGTCAAATCGCGCAAGTGGCGGCTCTTGCTTCTTTGGAGCCTCAAGCGATTGTAGAAATGCACAACCGTGTAGACGCTCTTGTTGAGGAGCGTAATCGCGTTGTAAGCGGTTTGCGCGCGCAGGGGTGGAATATTGCTGATCCATACGCAAACTTCTTCTGGATGCCATTTGGCGAAGATACCGAGAGCGCAAATCAGCGTTTTGTTGAGGCTGGTCTTTCTGTTCGCGCGTTTGCTGGCGAAGGAATTCGCATTACGATTGCGGAGACTGAGGCAAATGACCGCGTGCTTAAAGTGTGCGAGGCGTTAAAGAAAGACGGATTTTCGTTTAAATAGAAGATAAATAGAAGATAAATCGTTGATAAATCGTTGATAAATCGTTGTATTTTTGGCCGCATTTAGATGCGATTTTTACCTTCGGCGTGTCTTAAGCTTGCATTAGTCGCGCGTTCGTGGCAAAATAACAAAGTTGCCGTTTGGAGATATTCTTCTCCGCGCGGAAACGTTGGCGGGTTACCAGAGCGGCCAAATGGGACTGACTGTAAATCAGTTGCTTCGTGCTTCAGTGGTTCAAATCCACTACCCGCCACGCCTCGATAGCTCAGTGGTAGAGCACTTCCTTGGTAAGGAAGAGGTCGTGAGTCCAATTCTCACTCGAGGCTCTCTGGCGGGGTAGCTCAGCTGGCTAGAGCGTACGACTCATAATCGTAAGGTCAAGAGTTCGAGTCTCTTCCTCGCTACAATGGCCAGCAGGAGTTGGTCAACATACAATATTCTAGAGGTGAACAAAATGGCAAGTAAGAGCGCAGACATCCGTCCAGGCATTACGCTTGCATGCACGGAGTGCAAGGAGCGTAATTACATCACGACGAAGAATCGTCGTAATACGCCTGATCGCCTTGAGTTGAGCAAGTTCTGCCCACGCTGCGGCAAGCACACTCTCCATCGCGAGACTCGCTAAAAGCGTGAACTTTGGCGAAGTTTTGAGCTTTATTACCCCGCGTTTTGCGGGGTTTTTTGTTATTTAGTGCTGTTAGGATTAGCAGTATGAGTATGCAATCATCCTTATTGGAATCTGATAATCCAACTTTTGCAGATATTACAACAATTGGCGTTGGTGGTTCTATTGCGCGTTTTGTAGAGCCAAGCAGCAGAGTTGCTGTTATTGAGGCTGTAGAAGACGCTGATTGCGCTGGATTGCCGCTTTGCGTTGTTGGCGGCGGGTCTAACATGCTTGTGGGAGATGAGCCGTTTAACGGCGTTGTTGTACGCGATGCTCGGCGCGAGATTTGTGTTTTAGACGAGGCGGCTCCTGGCGAAGACGGTGTTGATAAAAACAGTGGAGATTTTTTAGTGCACGTTAGTGCGGAAGCTGGCTGCAATTGGGATGATTTTGTGTGCCACACCATTAATCTTGGTTTGCAAGGCGTAGAAGCGCTATCTGGCATTCCTGGAACGGTTGGTGCATCCGTGGTGCAAAACATTGGCGCATACGGTGCGGAAGTGGCGCAAAGCGTTGAATCTGTAGAGGTTTGGGATCGTAAAGATAAAACAACTTTTTATATGAATCTTGCAGATCTTAAATTTGGCTACCGCACGTCTGTTCTTAAACAAAGCATGTATAAAGCGCCTGGTGTTGCTGCGGATTGCTTCTTTCCAACGCCTCGCTATGTTGTTTTATCTGTCACTTTTTGCTTAAAGCATTCAAAAACAGGTGTTGTGGCTCATTCGCAGCTTGCTCACGCGCTTGGCGTGCAAGTTGGAGATAGCATGGAAACATCTAAGATTCGTCGCGAAGTTTTGCGCGTTAGAGCGTCTAAAGGCATGCTTGAAGATGCCATGCGCTACGCAAATAAGTGGATGTGCTACGCAAAAAGCGAAAACGGTGTTGAGTCTTCGATTAGGCTTCAAAACGAAGATTATGTTGCTGGAGATTTGCAAGAAGGCGATTCTAAGTATGCTGATCGCCATAGTTGCGGAAGTTTCTTTATGAATCCGATTTTGACTAAATCTCAGGCAGATTTGCTGCCAGAAGATGCTCCGCGATTTGACGCCACTTTGCCAGATGGCTCTAAAGGAGTTAAGACTTCTGCGGCTTGGCTTATTGACCATGCTGGATTCCACAAGGGATTTAGCCTTACGCAAGGTGATGGAGAAAAAAGTAAAGCTGGATTGTCTTCTTTGCACACTTTAGCGCTGACTAATCGTAGTTATGCAAAGTGCGCGGATATTGTTGATTTGGCGCGCAAAATCATAGATGGAGTTTACGATTCCTTTGGCGTAAAACTTATTCCAGAACCTGTTTTAATTGGCGTTAGTGTAAACCGTTAAGACAACTGTTAACAAAAATTTAGCATAATTTAACATAATAAATTGCGATTTGTGTTGTGATTTTCCGCTGCACACAGTACTATGCTCTTTTAATATCGTAAAAATTATTGTTTGATAGCACTTAATGTGTGTTGAACCGTATTTTTTGCGATTTATAACATATATACCCTTATATGGATTGTTTAGACGTACTTTTAGAGAAGGTTGGATTATGCAAATATGGAGAAAAAAGTCTGTTGAACAGACTATTGCAGAAACAATGGATGGTGATCGCCATCTTAAGCGCACGCTAAATGCTTGGGATCTTGCGGTTATGGGTGTAGCAGTTGCTGTTGGCGCTGGAATCTTCTCCGTTGGTGCTCAGGCTGCTGCATTCCATGCGGGACCAGCGGTTATTATTAGCTTTATTATTGCTGGAATCGTTTGTGGAACGGCTGCAATGTGCTATGCGGAGTTCGCTTCTATGATTCCTGTTGCAGGATCTGCATACACCTTTACGTACACAACAGTCGGCGAGCTTATTGCTTGGATTATTGGCTGGGATATGATTCTGGAAATGCTTATGGCAGGATCTGTTATAGCCAAATATTGGGGCGTTTATCTTAACGATTTAATGCACTTGTTTGGACTTAACGTATCTACTTCGGTAAATCTTGGCGGTTTTACTTTTGATCTTGCTCCAGTAGCTATTGTTGCGTTCTTTACGATTATGCTTGTTGTTGGAACAAAGCTTTCTGCACGTTTTGACGGTGCTTTAACAATCTTGAAGATTGGCATTGTTCTGTTCGTTGTTGTTGTTGGATTCTTCTACATTAAGGCTTCTAACTTCACTCCATTCGTTCCACCTGCAACAGATGTTGCTAGCGTTAAGGGAATCCACGTTTCTGGCACGATGAGCCAGCCGCTTTGGCAGTGGCTTACTGGTATGCAGCCAGCTGTTTACGGCGTTACGGGTATTCTTTCTGGCGCGGCTCTTGTGTTCTTTGCGTTTATTGGATTCGACGTTGTTGCAACTACAGCAGAAGAAACTAAAGACCCACACAAGAACATTCCTAAGGGTATTGGTCTTGGTCTTTTGATTGTGACCGTTCTTTACATTCTTGTGGCTGTTGTTACAACTGGTATGGTTTCTTACAAGGATTTGGCTAAGCAAGAGGCTCCTTCGCTTTCTACTAGCTTTGAGCTTGTAGGAGCAACTTGGGCTGCAAAGATTATTTCCCTTGGTATTGTAATCGGCTTAACAACTGTTGTTATGGTTCTTCTTTTGGGTCTTACACGTATTGTGTTTGCTGTTAGCCGCGATGGCTTGCTTCCACGCAGCTTCTCTAAGGTTAGCAAGCGAGGAATTCCTGCACGTATTCAGATTGTTTCTGGCATTGTTGTAGCAATAATCGCTTCTACATTAGATATTGGAATCCTTTCCGATATGGTGAATATTGGTACGCTTTCGGCGTTCTTGCTTGTTTCTGCAGGCGTTCCGATTATGCGTATGCGTAGGCCTGATTTGCATCGATCCTTTATGGTTCCATGGAATCCAATTTTGCCTATTTTCGCAGCGCTTTCTACGTTCTGGCTTATGCTAAACCTTTCTGTGCTTACATGGATTCGCTTTGCAATCTGGCTTGCAATTGGCTTTACCGTGTACTTTGGCTATTCCTACCGAAATTCCTTGCTTGGAAGGCAGTTGCATAAAGCTAAGAAGCTTGGTGTTCCAGTAGAAACCTTGTTTGCACAAGATGCTGCTGCAGCTGAAAAGGTTGCGGAAGGTGAGTCCGAAGACCAAGCGCGCGCTGAAGCAGCTCAAGAAGTAGCTCAAGAGACGGCTGCTGAGTCTGCTCAGTAGGCTGTTTGGTAGCTGCTCATTGGGCTTTTGCCCTACGTGCTATTAATTTAATATGTTGAGTCGGTATGCGGTTACGTATGCCGACTCAATGCGTTTTGCGCTCGTGGTGTGAACTATAATAGAAAAGTTAGTTGATTTTTGAGTGTGAAAGGGGGCGTTTGTTATGCCTTACGTTATTGCAGAACCATGCGTTGACGTTAAAGATAAAGCGTGTGTTGACGAGTGCCCTGTTGATTGTATTTACGAAGGCGATCGCACGCTTTACATAAATCCTAACGAATGCGTTGATTGCGGTGCGTGCGAGCCTGCATGCCCTGTAGAGGCCATTTTCTACGAAGACGACGTTCCAGAAGAGTGGGAATGGTATAAAGACGCTGCTGTAGAGTACTTTAACAAGCTTGGAGATTTAGGCGGAGCGCAAGAAGCTGGCCCATCTGGTTGGGATGAAGACCGCGTAGCAGCTCTTCCTAAAAAAGATGCTTAAATACCCATCTGAGCGGCATTGCTTCCATACTTTTTTCTTACTGCGTCTAATACGTGCTCTGCGTGACTTATTCTTGCAGACGTATTTTTTATGGCGTTTTGCGTAATTTCTGTTGAATTTTTACGCATAGCGTTTATAGTGTCTTCTCTTTCGCTTTCTTCTAAAATGTCGCTGATTGTAGGCTGAACAAGCGCTTTACTTTTATCTATAAGATTGCTTACGCTAACGCCAGCAAGCCTAATTGGACTTAGTAAACAAACGTTATTTCCGCCTAATTTGTGGTTGTGAACCGTTGGATTTGCGTCTTCTAGTAAATCGCAAGCGTGCCTGTATAGCTCTGGCGCGCAATCAGTTACGTTTTTTAAGGTTCTGCATCTTGTTACGTAATGTAAATCACTGAATCGCAATTTTAGCGTTACCGTTTTTGCCATTGTGTTTTTCTTGCGCAACTCTTGCGCCACTTCGTTGCAGCAGTGCCTGATCAGGTTTTTCACTGCTGCAATATCTGTGGTGTCTTTATTAAGAGTGCTTTCCGTGCCAATGGATTTTTCTGGAACGTGGGGCGTTACTTGCCGTGCGTCAATTCCGCGCGAAGTGTTGTAAAGCATTCGTGCAAGAACTTTAGAACCAGCAACTCGTTCCAGAGTGTTCTCGTCTACACTTCTAAGCATCTCAATGCTGTTTATACCCCACGTAGCTAGTTTTTTAGCAAGCGCGGGTCCAATTCCTGGTATTGCTCGTAATGGCATTATTGAAACGAAGTCAGCATTGCGATTTTGGGGGATAATCAGTATTCCGTCTGGCTTTGCGTTCGTTGACGCCATTTTTGCGATTAATTTATTTGATGCAATCCCCACGGAGCAAGTGATATGAAACTTACGCGCGACTTCGCTTCTTATCCACTCGCCTATGGCGATGGGCGTTTTCCATTGCAATAATGCGGAACTAACGTCCATGTAACACTCGTCTACAGAAACCTGTTCAACCTTATCTGTGATCTTTGAAAAGACCTCCTTAAAAATCCTAGATGAAATGGAAACGTAATATGGCATATCTACCGGTAAGAAAATGCCATTAGGGCACAAGCTGCGTGCTCGCGCTGTAGGCATGGCTGAATTCACGCCATACTTACGTGCTTCGTAGCTGGCTGCCGAAACTACGGAGCGCGAGCCTGTACCAATAATCACAGGTTTGCCAAGTAACCTAGGATTACGCGCCGCTTCGAGTGATGCATAAAATGCGTCCATATCGATGTGAAGTATTGTGCAGCCAGACGCATTGCGCCCCCAATCGCGTTTAGCTGCCGTAACTCGCGGTGCTGTGCTCATGAATTTATAATAGAACAAACGTTCGATTTTATGCAATAGTGTGTCGCAGTAAATTTTGCGAAAATCAAGTTTAAAATCTGCAAATATAACTACTGCCGTGTAGGGTATGCTATATGAAACAAATCATAGTAAACGCGCTAAATCGCATGCCTGTTTTGCTGATTGTTGTTGCAGAAGCCGCAATTGTTTATCTAGCAACTTCTATAGCAAAAGTCGCGTTTAGCCAGCTCGATCCGCTATATTCTGTGTGGTATCGCGTTGGGTTTATGTCTTTGTTTTTGCTTGCCTGGAGAAGGCCATTTTCGCGTAAAAAGCGCGCTCGCAACTCTCTTCCTAAAACGTTAAAAGAATGGTTAATTGTTGTTGCAGTAGGCATTTCCGTTGTTCTTATGAACACAATGTTTTATTTGGCTATTAGCTGCATGGCCGTTGGAGTGGCTGTAACTATTGAATTTGTAGGGCCTTTAATGGTTGCTGTTATAACGGGTAAAACTTGGCGAGAGCGCGTTGGAATTGTTATTGCGGCTTGCGGAATAGTGCTTCTTGCAAGCGCGTCGATGGGGTCTAACGAAAGCCCGCATTTTTTGGTTGGATTAGTGGCGATTCTTATTGGCGGATCAATGTGGGGAATGTACATTGTATCTGGGCGTATGCTTGCAAGAGGTTCTAATGCAATCGATAGAGTTAGCATTGCTATTTTGATTGGTTGGCTTTTGCAATCGAGCGTTCTTGGTGTTCCTGCAATTTTGAATGTGGTGCATCCTAAAGCTAGTGCAACTTGGGCCGCTAGGCCTTATGGATCTTTAAAACTTCTTGGATTAATGGTTGTTATTGCGATTTGTGCGTCTTTTATTCCAACACTTTTAGACCAGGTTTTACTAAAGCGAGTGTCTTCAGCAAGATATTCGGTTATGCAAGCACTTTATCCTGCTATTGCGGCCATTGTTGGCATGGGTTTTGGCGAGATGCCAACGTTGATTGATGTTTGCGGAATGGCTTTAGTAATGTTGGCTGTTGTGATTACATTTTCGGGAGACCATAATCCTGCATAATTCTTGCGTTATGCTGCGCTTGAGTTGTGTTGTGCTAGTCACTTTTGTGTGTTTGGTGTGTCGCTTAGGTGTTGTGCACGTCCTCAAGCGGTGATATAGTTTGAACCTGTTGCTATCTTAGATGGTAACAAAGTGGAGTCATGCCTGAGTGGCCGATAGGGGCACCCTGCTAAGGTGTTAGTCGCGTAAGCGGCTCGAGAGTTCGAATCTCTCTGACTCCGCGATTTAGCTCTAAACTGTTGAAAATCAATGGTTTGGAGCTTTTTTGTTTTCAATGTCAAGTAATCCTAAACGTTAAGCTTTTTGGGCTATAACCCCATAACTCCGCCGTCCAAATTGTGTGTAATTGTGCACAATTGTGTATAACTCTGTGGATAACTACCCCCTAAAATAGCCTTTAACCACATTGGAAGTTTTTTATTTACAGATTGAAATCCCTAAATCATAGTTAGAGCATGAGCGATTTTTCCGTTCATCGTGGCTAGCAAAACGTTTGTCACGCGAGAGAAACCAACGTTTTAAGGAGTTGATATGGGAAAACATGGATGTAAAAAGATTCCAATCTTTTTGCGCAATAATCGTATGCGAATGTTCTCTTTACTAACAGCGTTGCTGGCGACTATTGCAATCGTTGTTGGTAATGGTGCAATAAATGCTGCATTTGCTTTTGATAACCCAGAGTATAAAGGTGAACAAGACAGTTGCGCGCGGAATGAAACTGATGGAAAGTTATATGCTCCTGCCTATGGAGGCGGCTATATATTTTGTATTAATACGCCAGAGACTGCTAGTAGAAAAAATTATTATGGTGATGAAAAACCTAAAGAGGAGGAATGGGAAGATGCAGATCAGTATAATCATGATTATTTAATCGCTGCAAAGTTGATTAGCGATTCTATGAAAAGTAGTAATTCAGATCAATTAGCTGCTGCAGCATATGCGCTTCACGATAATCTTGATACAAATAGATCTGAGTGGGATACTGCTAAAAAAGGTGGATTTGGCTCTATTGAATTCATAGAGTCCAGATCCAAATCTGTATGGACTGATGCTAAAAACTCTACTATAACAAGAATATATATTAGCGATAGCTCTTCTACAGGAACTAAATCTGGCTATTTAAATATTTTTGGATATGGCATGACTTACGGTTCTGGTTTGGGAGAGGCAACTAAGTTTAAATTAAAATCCAACAATGAAAATTTAAAGTTTGTAGACAACAAAGGCAATAAAACTGCAGAACTTGAGGGTAGTTTAGGTAGTTTTTCTAATAATAGTACTACTGTTAGCTGGGTTGCCACAGGGGACGGAGAAGCGGAGATTAGCGGAGAATATTATCTGCCTAGATTGAGGTCCCAAAAGAGAAGTTCTGGAACAACCTTATTGTACTTAAAAAAAGAAGACGTTAAGTTTACTATGGATAATTTTAAGTTTAATGTTCATAGGCAGTTCCAGCCAATCGTATCTTCAAAAGTTGTTAATAAAAGTCTAAAAGTTGGCGATTCGGTTGATGTTGTTGTAAAAAGTAGTCTTAAAGATAGCAAAAACGATACTTGGATAGATAAAAAGAACGTTAGAGCTAGAGGGTATTACTTTGTTGGTTCGCATAAAGATATTTTGAAAAAAAGAGAAATAGCAAGTAACAAGAGTGTAAAAGATTACATAAAGGAGTTGCGAGCCGATAAGAATATTCGTCAAGTTGCTGCAAGTGATGTTGATTTTTCTGGGGAAGATAAAGAAGTTAAGGCAGTTGCTCACGTTACAAATGGCGATTTAGACCATGCAGATCTTGAAAACGCTGCAGAATATAAGGTTACGGATGCGGAGCAAGGATTATTCGGAACTTGGGTTTGGACTATTACGTCTGAAAATCAAGAAGAAGGTACTAAAAAGTTTATTGCTAGCGACTATGTTGAAGGATTTGGCATCGACGAATCTACTGTATCGAATAAGGCAAAGCCAAAGATTAATCACGTAAAAAATAAGGTAGATAATGTGGTGTCCGATACGATTGTGGTTAGCGGATTGCCAAAAGATTATGGGGAATTTAAGAGGAATAAGGAATATGACTTTACTGCCGATGCGGATATGAAAATTCGCTTGTGGTGGATTGGGTATGAAAATGGTGCTACCGATAAAGAATCTATGGCTAAGCTTGCTCCAAGATCGGCTAGGGAGCCTAATGAAGACGATAATCACAAAGAAATCAGCGAATGGAGTGTGCCGCTTAAAAATGGTACTTATACGATTGCAGATAGAAAGGTGATTATTAAACCAGATAATGAGGCTGGCGGAAAGAAGGAAGGTGCAGAGACTGGAAAGAAGGAAGATGCAGAGCCTGGAAAGAAGGAAGGCGCAGAGCCTGGTAAGAATGAAGATAAAGCCGCTGGTGGAAATGATTCTGCAAGTGCGGGTAATTCTGCCAGTGCGGATCCAAATACCATCAACATAAACTCTTGGAATGTTGGCCAAAATGGAATGTACGTTTTTATATATGAAATTCCTGGCTCGTCTAGAGTAGAGGCGCTTAAGACTGCGTACAACGATGCGGAAAGCAGAATTTTGTTTAGCAAAAATGCTGTGAATAATTCTCCGAATACGGGTGAAGGCGCTGGTGCTGGTGTGACTGGTACGCAGCCTGGTGGTAAGCCAGGTGCGCAGGGTGGTTCTGGTGCGCAACCTGGTACACAGGGCGGTGCTGGTACTCAAGGTGGCACTGGCTCGCAGAGCGGTTCGCAAAGCGGTGTGCAATCTGGTACGCAGCCTGGCAATAAGCCTGGTGAGTCGGGTGTGCAAGGCGGCTCTGGAACCGATGTGACACATGGTGGTAAGCCTGGCGGTAATCCTGGTTCGCAAGGTGGTTCTGGTACGCAAGGTGAATCTGGCGGTAATTCTGGTACGCAGGGCGGTAAGCCTGGTGAATCTGCTGGTAAGCCTGGTGAGTCTGGTACTCAAGGTAATCCTGGTACGCAAGGTGAATCTGGCGGTAATTCTGGTACGCAGGGCGGTAAACCTGGTGAATCTGCTGGTAAACCTGGTGAGTCGGGTTCGCAAGGTGGTGCTGGAACGCAGGGCGGTGCTGGTACTCAAGGTGGTGCACAGAGTGGTCAAAATGGCGAAAATAATGGGAATGTTACAAGTGCGGAAGTGGATCCAAAAACGTCTGCTGGCGGCGCTGTTGTAGATAACATTGTTTCTAATCAAGATGGGCAGAATCCAAAGTCTCCGCAAGGTTCTGAATCTGTAACGCATGGTACGCAGGGCGGTCAGTCTGGTGCAGGTACGCAGCCAGGTGTTAAGCCTGGTGAATCTGGTGGTAAGGGTGAGCCTGGTGCTGGTACTGCTGGTAAGCCTGGTGAATCTGGTGCGACTGGTACTGCTGGAATGCAAGGTGGTAAGCCTTGTGCTGGTAACGCTCAGGGCGGTGCTGGAACTGCTGGTTCTGGAGCTGCCAGTACACAAGGTGGCGCTGGAAAACAGGGTGGAGCACAGGCGGGCGGTAATACGCAGCTTGGAGCTGCTGGTTCTGGAGCTGCTGGAACGCAAGGTGAATCTGGCGGCAAATCTGGCGGCGTTCAGGGCGGTCAGTCTAGTGCAGGTACGCAGCCTGGTGGTAAGTCTGGCGAGTCTGCTTCGCAAGGCGGTGCTGGAACGCAAGGTGGTGCTGGCACTCAGAGTGGTTCGCAAAGTGGCCCACAAAGTGGCTCACAGGGTGGCTCTAATCAAGATGAAACTAAGATAGAAGGCGGCAAGAAGGAGTCTAAAGAAGGTTCTAAAGAGGGCACTTATAAGGCTGCTCAGCAAGGTTTGCGCGGTTCCCAAGATCCGCAAGATCCGCAAGGTTCGCACGGTAAGAAGAATCCGCAAGAATCCAAGAATCCTCAGGGTTCGCAGAATCCACGAGGCTCCCACGGTTCCCAAGACCTGCTGAATCCGCAAGGCTCCAAGAATCCGCAAGGTCCACAAGATCCGCAAGATCCGCAAACCCCGCAAGAACCGCAGAATCCTCAGGAAAGTGATCCGCATAGAAAGGGAGCAAGAAGCCAAAGACGCAGGCATTCTCGTTTAGGCGAGCGGTCTGGGTATTTAGTAACAACGGGTGTAAAAGTTGAGACAATGTTAATGTTCTCTTTGGCTGCACTTTTGATTTCGGGATCTGTAGTTTTAGCAAAACGTATATATTGCGCTATATATTGATAAGATATTAAATAGAGATAAAAATAGTTGCGTTGTATATTATGCATAATTTATTCTATAAACATAGCTATTTTTGGCGTTTGTAGTTTTTGCATACTATACAACGCATAATTAATGTAAACGCAATGTTTTGTACGAGGTTTTTATGAGTGACTACAACATAGATAAAGAGAAGATGTTGGTTCGCTTGCATAGAGTATGCGGACAAGTTCACGCTGTTGAAAATATGGTTGAAAAAGGTGAAGACTACAACAATATTCTTATGCAGCTTTCTGCTTCTACAGCAGCTCTTAGGGCAGTTGCGCTTATAGTTGCTCATCAAGAAATATCAAAAGCTTTAGATGAAGCTCAAAATGCCGCAGATAAAAGGGTTACCGATAAAAAGGTTGCTGAGCTTGTAGACGTTGTAGACCACTTAATGCGCTACGATAAGTCGTGATTTATAAAGCCGTGAGTTTTTAATCGTTACGTTTTAAAAAGTAGGCGTTTTAAGCAATATTTAGAGTATGCGAACTATAACCGATTTACCTAACAACCCTTCGCACTATTCGTTTGTAGAAAAGAAGTCCGAATTTATTTCGGATGCTTGCCATGTTTCTAGTCTCGAAGAAGCAATGGATTTTGTAGAATCCATTAGACTAAGCAATCCAAAAGCAAGGCACGTTGCGTATGCTGCGATTTGCGGAGATAACAATGGTAGATTGTGCGAGCGCATGAGCGATGACGGTGAGCCAGCTGGTACAGCTGGTAAGCCGATTTTAGATGTTATGCACGCATCTAGCCTTACAGACATTGTTGTAACAGTTACGCGCTATTTTGGTGGGATTTTGCTTGGCTCTGGCGGATTGATGCGTGCGTATTCGCGTGCTGCTGCTGGATCTGTGCAGAATAGCCAAATGGCAGACATTGTTTCGTGCAAATGTTTTTCTTGCAAAATTGAATACACGCAGTTAAGAATGTTTAAGCATTTATTGCTAAAGCACAATGCGGAAGTTGTAAACGAAGAATACGGCGTTTCTATTGAATTAAAAGCATGCGTGCCGTGTGAAGAGTCAGATAGATTCCTTGAAGCAGTAAAAAATACGTTTGCTGGTGCAATAATTCCTGATTTTTGTGGTGTTTGTAGTAGAATTTGCTGATTTGCGTTTTCTGTGATTTCTCAAATATAAGATTTGTGTTGCAAAGCTGATAGATTATAAGGTGACTAGGCAAAGGTTGGTGAGTGGCTTATGACTGATGTGCAAAATCAAAACAATGTTAAGCAAGACGGTGATTTGGACAACGATTTAGGCAATGATTTAGGCCAAAATTCAAATGATTCCTACAATCCATTAACAGCGGTTTATGAGCGCTTAAGGCATTCCACCAACTCTAAAGAGCTGCATGAATTTGCTATCAAAGAACTACCGGATAGGTCTGATCAGGCAGGATTTTCTAGGGCGACTGCACTTTTGGAAGCTGTAGCAGGTAATGCAAATACTCCAGAAGAAGATCGCGTGCATTTAGCAACGGTAATGCCATTCCCGAATATCTTGGTTAAGCTTTCTCAAGACGAGTCTAGTAAAGTCCGTTTAGCTGTTGCAAAGAACAAAAATGCTAAGAATTGGCTTGTTGGAAGGCTTACTAAAGATTCTTGCGCAGAAGTTAGAGATGCAGCGTTATGTAATCCGCGAACATCTTGGAAAATGCGATTAGAAGGCGCTCAAACAGATGGAATTGATGCAAAAACATTGGATTATTTAGCGTCGCTTGGCGCAAGTGAACAAGATGATGATTCTCCAGTGCTTTCCGCAATGGTTAGGCGAGCAGTGGCACTTAATCCTGGCGTGTCGCAGCCGACTTTAGTGGCTTTATCTAAAGACAAAGACTCGGACGTTTCGCTTGCAGCTCTAGGCGTTTTGAATAGTGGCAAATAAATAGAAATAAATAAATACCATTAAATCAGACTTAAGTCTTGAGGATAAACGTAAAATAAACAATAATTGCATACGTTTGCATACGTTTGCATAAACAACACGCGTATACACGTAAATACGTACACACGTACACACATATATTACTATGGAAAATATGAACACTAAAAATGAAGAAACCACTAAGCCAGCAAGCCCATTGAAGCGATTGGCTGAGCTGATGGGCGTTCGCTCTAAATTCGTTGGATCAGACGGAGTTGAGCATCAAATTGCCGACAGCGTGCTTGTAAAAGTATTGCGCTCGCTATGTGTAGAAGCGCAAACCGATGAACAAATCGAAGAATCCACGCAAAAAATCCTTAACGAGCGTCACACTCGCTTAGTTGCGCCAACAGTTTTGCATACCGTTGGAAAAGAAAGCGAAGTAAGCGTAAATACAGGGATTTTGGAGTATCCTACTGCAAAGCTTGTTTTGGAAGATGGCAGCGAATACAAGGGTGATTTGCAGATTTTGCCCTCTAAAAACGACGTTGCAATTCCAGTAGACGGCAAGTTTGTAGCAACATCTTTGCTTAAGATTCCTGCAGACGTTCCAATGGGTTACCACACTTTGCGCGTTAGCGTTGCGGATCGCGTAGAAGAGGCCACTCTTATTAGCGCGCCAGAAAGCATTGATACGATTGACAAGTTAGAAAAAGACGGCAAGCAGATTTGGGGTTGGATGGCTCAGCTCTATTCAATTCGTTCGTCTAAGTCTTGGGGTGTAGGAGATTACGCCGATTTGGCTGATTTGCTTGTTAAGGCTAAAGAAAAGTCGGGAGCAGATTTTGTTCTTATAAATCCGCTTCATGCAGGCGAACCAGTTGCCCCATTAACTCCGTCTCCATATTTGCCTGTTGCCAGGTCAATGGTAAACGTTACGTATATTCGCCCAGAAAGCATTCCAGAATATAATCTTCTTAGCGAACAAGACCGCAAAAGTGTTGACGATTTGCATAGTCAAGTAGAGCCTCTTAATAACGATGCTCAGATTATTGACCGCGACGCAATGTGGCGTGTAAAAATGCATGCTTTGTGGATTATTTTTAAGTCGGGCATGCAATCCGCTCGCGCACAAGAGTTTGAAGCGTTTAAAAAAGATATGGGAGATACGCTTGAATCTTATGCGACTTGGTGCCTTTGCTACGATAAGTGGGGCGCTCCTAACGGCAGCGATTGCTGGGAGAAGCATCTTACTAAGGATTCCGATGAGATTAGCGCTTTAGCAAAGCAGTTCCCAGATACGCTAGAGTTTTATCGCTGGCTTGAATGGATTGCGTTTGGTCAGTTGCACGACGCGCAAATGGCGGCTAAAAAAGCAGGCATGCGCATTGGAATTATGTCGGATATGGCCGTTGGTGTGCATCCAGCAGGTTCTGAAGTTTGGTGGAATCCAGAGCGATTTGCAAATGGTGCGTGCGTTGGCGCCCCACCTGATTACTTTAACCAGCAGGGTCAAAATTGGTCCCAGCCTCCGCTTAATCCGTTTGAGCTTGAGCGCACGGGCTTTAAGACCTACAGAGATATGGTTCATGGCATGTTTGCTTCTGCAGGAGCTGTACGAATTGACCATATTCTTGGACTTTTCCGCCTTTGGTGGATTCCAGAAGGATCCACTCCAGGCGACGGTGCCTATGTTTACTACGATGCAAACATTATGCTTGGCATTCTTGCGATTGAAGCAACGCGCGCTAATGGCGTTGTAGTTGGAGAAGATCTTGGCGTTGTGCCAGCTGAAACTCTAGAAGTTTTGGCTAAAAACAAGGTTCTTGGCTGTACAGTTGAGTGGTTTGAACAGAGTAACAACGTATTCCGCGAGCCTAAGAAGTGGCGCGAAATGACGCTTGCATCTGTAAATACTCACGATATGCCACCTGCCGCAGGGTACTTAAACTACGAGCATGTTAACATTCGTGAGCGTTTGAATCTTCTTACTGGATCTGTAGAAGAGTTCCGCGCTGACGCTGTTAAAGAGCATAATGCAATGCTTAAGATGCTTGTTTCTAGCGGATTCTTAAGCGAAAGCGCGCTAGAGGACGAATCGCAGCATGAGCAGGAGATTGTTGAAGCGTTGTATAAAGCGCTTAAAGCTGCACCTTCTAAGTTGCTTGCTGCATCTATTGTTGATGCAACTGGCGAGCACAGAGCGCAAAATCAGCCTGGAACAAACAACGAATATCCAAATTGGCGTATTCCTTTGGCAGATGCCGATTGCAATCCTGTTCTTTTGGACGATTTATTCGACTTGCCTAGAGTTAAGTCTTTAGCGCAAATCATGAATAAGTAGAGATAGATGCGTAAATAATTGCGGGCTGCAGCGTTTGTTTTTGACTTGCGAGCGTTGTAGTCCGCATTTGCATAACATTGTGGTCCGTGATGTAGTCCGCATTGTATGTAAAATAGAAATTTGCAAATAGTCGTCATATGGCGATATACTTGCAGATTGTTGTGTTTCCCTAAGGGGTCCTTCAAAGCGCTTTTCCCACTCGCCATCGAGGACTTTCAGGGAGCCCACGGATTATGAGTAGAGTATTTTCTATAAACCAAGAAGATATAAAGCTCGAAACACAATAGAGAAAAGGTACGATTGTGAAGACTTTCACACCGAAACCAGCAGATTTAACTCATGACTGGTACATTATCGACGCCACTGATGTGGTGCTTGGTCGCTTGGCTTCCCAGGTAGCTATTTTGCTTCGTGGTAAGAATAAGCCAACTTATGCTCCTCACGCTGATTCTGGCAATCACGTTATTATTATTAACGCAGATAAGATTGCTTTGACTGGCAATAAGTTGAGCAAGGAATTGTATTCCCACTCTGGCCGTCCAGGTGGACTTCGCCGCGATAGCTATGCTGAGCTTTTGGAGAAGAATCCAAAGCGCATCATCGTTTCCGCTGTTAAGGGAATGCTTCCAAAGAATCGTCTTGCTAAGGTTCAGCTTGATCGCCTTCGTGTGTTCACTGGCGCTGAGCATCCTCATATTTCGCAAAAGCCACAGGTCTTCGAGATCTCTCAGGTTAGCCAGCAGGCTAAGTGAATCGTAAGGAGAATATGATTATGGTAGATAACAACAACTCCGCGGTTCTTGAGAACGAAGAAGAACTGACTAGCTACACCACCGAAACCAACGCTGGCGCAGGCACTGGTACTTCCGCTATTGCTCCAGGCTATGGCACTGGTCGTCGTAAGGAAGCCGTTGCTCGTGTTCGCTTGGTTCCAGGTTCTGGTAAGTGGACTATTAATGGCCGCACTCTTGAGGAATACTTCCCATCTCGCTTATTGCAGCGCGAAGTTAATTCCCCAATCGTGCTTCTAAAGCTTGAAGGTAAGTTCGACGTTGTCGTTTTGGTAGACGGCGGCGGCACCACTGGTCAAGCAGGCGCAATTCGCTTGGGCGTTGCCCGCGCTTTGAATGCTATTGACCGCGATGCAAACCGTGCTTCCCTAAAGAAGGCTGGCTTCTTGACCCGCGACTCTCGCGTTGTGGAACGCAAGAAGGCTGGTTTGCACAAGGCACGTCGTGCACCTCAGTTCTCGAAGCGTTAAGCTGCGAAGAATTACAACTTCAATGGCTTCTGGCTTATGCTGGGAGCCATTTTTTATTTGTGTTTTTATTCGTGCGTAATCTAAATCAAGTTAAATGTTATTAATCGTTTGCAAGTTGTCTCTAAATCTAACATTCTAGAAAATTTTTCAGTAAATCGCACATAAATCATTACAAATAAGAACAAATAACGAACATTAGAGGATAAACCTCGCTCATAAATAGCGCAACTCGCTGCAAAGCCAAAATAGTACAGTAAATCAAGTAGATTGTGAACTGTATCACATACCAGCATTATGATGCGTCTTTCATAGAAGATTATGCATGTAAATGTTGATGTGCCAAAGCGTAGAAGTACGTAAGGAATCTAAAGATCGAGGAGGACCATATGGCGCAGGCGCAAACAACGGCGCAAGAAAATGTGCTCGATGAAAAAGAGCAAGCGGCATTAGCTGCAAAACAAGAAGTTGATGAGTTAGCTAAAAAAGCAAAAGTCGCTTTAGATGAATTTGAAAAGCTGAATCAGGCTCAGGTAGATAGAATCGTAGCAAAGGCCTCAATCGCAGCTTTAAACAAGCACTTAGTCTTGGCAAAAATGGCTGTTGAAGAAACAGGCCGAGGATTAGTGGAAGATAAGGCTACAAAAAACATCTTTGCATGCGAACATATTACGCATTATCTTGCAGGCCAGCGTACGGTTGGCATTATTAGAGAAGATGACGTTCTTGGAATCGACGAAATCGCTGAGCCAGTTGGCATTGTGGCGGGTGTTACACCAGTTACAAACCCAACTTCCACAGCCATTTTTAAGTCGTTAATCGCACTTAAAACTCGTTGCCCAATTATTTTTGGCTTCCATCCATTTGCTCAAAAGTGCTCTGCAGAAGCGGCTAGGATTGTGCGCGATGCAGCAATAGAAGCGGGCGCGCCAGAAAACTGCATTCAGTGGATTGAACACCCATCAATCGAAGCTACGGGAGCTTTGATGAAGCACCCAGACGTTGCAACAATTCTTGCAACGGGCGGCCCTGGAATGGTTAAGGCTGCTTATTCTTCGGGAAAGCCAGCATTGGGCGTTGGCGCAGGAAACGCTCCAGCATACGTTGATGCAGATGTAGATATTGAGCGCGCTGCAAACGATTTGGTACTTTCAAAGCATTTTGACTACGGCATGATTTGCGCAACCGAGCAGGCGATTATTGCGCATAAAGATGTGTACAATGCTTTGAAGTTAGAATTAAAGCGCCGTAAAGCTTACTTTGTAAACGAAGAAGAAAAGGCAAAGCTTGAGCAATACATGTTTGGTTGCACGTCTTACAGCGGCCAGACTCCAAAGCTTAATTCTGTTGTTCCTGGAAAGTCACCTCAATTTATTGCGCAGCAGGCTGGATTTGAGATTCCAGAAGATGCCGTGATTCTTATTGCCGAATGCAAAGAAGTTGGCGAGATGGAGCCGCTAACAATGGAAAAGTTGGCTCCTGTTCATGCTTTGCTTAAGGCAGATAGCAAAGAACAAGGCTTTGAAATGTGCGAGAAGATGCTTGTTCACGGAGCAGGCCACACTGCTGTAATTCACACCAATAATCAGCAGCTTGCTCGCGAATATGGCAGCCGCATGCACGCATGCCGAATCATTTGGAACTCCCCAGGATCTTTGGGCGGCGTTGGAGATATTTACAATGCAATCGCGCCTTCTTTAACTTTGGGATGCGGTTCTTATGGTGGAAACTCTGTTTCTGGAAACGTTCAAGCAGTCAATCTTATTAATATAAAGCGCATAGCGCGAAGGAATAACAATATGCAATGGTTCAAGATTCCGGCCAAAACGTATTTTGAGCCGAATGCTGTTCGTTATTTGCGTGACATGTATGGCATTGAGCGTGCCGTTATTGTGTGCGATAAAGTGATGGAACAGCTTGGAATTATAGACAAGGTGATTGATCAGCTTCGCGCTAGAGATAATCGCGTAACGTTTAGAATTATTGACTACGTTGAGCCAGAGCCAAGCGTTGAAACTGTTGAGCGCGGTGCGGAAATGATGCGTGAAGAGTTCCAGCCAGACACGATTATTGCTGTTGGCGGCGGTTCTCCAATGGACGCTGCAAAGATTATGTGGCTTCTTTACGAGCACCCAGAAATTTCCTTCGCAGATTTGCGCGAGAAGTTCTTTGATATTAGAAAGCGCGCGTTTAAGATTCCGCCTCTTGGTAAAAAGGCTTGCTTGATTTGCGTGCCAACGTCTTCTGGAACAGGATCGGAAGTTACTCCGTTTGCTGTTATTACAGACCATAAGACGGGTTACAAGTATCCGATTACGGATTACGCGATTACGCCTTCGGTTGCAATTGTGGATCCTGTTTTGGCGCGTACTCAGCCTAGAAAACTTGCTTGCGATTCTGGTTTTGACGCTTTGACGCACTCTATGGAAGCCTTTGCATCTGTTTATGCTAACGACTTTACGGACGCAATGGCTTTGCATGCAGCAAAGTTGATTTGGGATAATCTTAACGATTCTGTGAATGCCGAAGATTCTGAGCGCAAGATTCAAGCGCAAGAGAAGATGCATAACGCAGCTACTATGGCTGGAATGGCGTTTGGCTCTGCGTTCCTTGGAATGTGCCACGCAATGGCGCATACAATCGGAGCTTTGTGCCACGTTGTGCACGGTCACACGAATGCAATTTTGCTGCCTTATGTAATTCGCTACAATGGTCAAATTCCACAAGAGCCTACAAGCTGGCCAAAGTACAATCGCTACATTGCTCCAGAGCGCTACCAGCAGCTTGCTAAGAATCTTGGCGTAGATCCTGGTAAAACTCCTCAGGAGGGCGTAGAGAATTTGGCGCGTGCTGTTGAAAACTACAGGGACAATCTTCTTAGCATGGATGCCTCGTTTAAGGCGTGCGGTGTGGATGAAGAATACTATTGGTCTTTGTTGGATCAGATCGGTATGCGTGCTTACGAAGATCAGTGCGCTCCTGCAAATCCGCGTATTCCTCAAATCGAAGATATGAAGGATATTGCGATTGCAGCATATTATGGCGTTTCTCAAGAAGAAGGTCATCGTATGCGTTTAGAGCGTGAATCTAAGTGATTATTGAGTAATTTATTGCATATTTAGTTATAAATGGCAGAGGCTGCACTAGCTGTAGTTTCTGCCATTTTTCGTTGGAAAATAGCCGACACGCCCGATTTTTGTTAATCCAAGGTTGATGGTTTAATTACTTAGTTGCCTGTTTTTAAGGCTCGCATATTGTAATTCAAAAAAGCGAGCGCAGAAGCAGAAATCGCAGTTTTTTGTTGATTTTTGTAGGCTGCGCACTGATGTGGAATGGCCTTTAGTGTCTATTCTCCCGGTGCCCTTTAATACAGGTTGGTAAACAGTAAACGAATCGCTAGAAAGGGCGGACGGCAATGGCGGGACAGAAAATCCGCATCAGGCTTAAGTCCTATGACCATGAGGTCATCGACCAATCGGCGAAGAAAATCGTCGAGACGGTGACGAACGCGGGCGCCACAGTAGTGGGTCCGGTTCCTCTGCCGACCGAGAAGAACGTGTTTGTTGTTATCCGTTCTCCTCACAAATATAAGGATTCTCGCGAGCATTTCGAGATGCGCACTCATAAGCGCCTCATTGACATCGTTGATCCAACGCCAAAGGCTGTGGATTCTTTGATGCACATTGACCTGCCTGCGGATGTAAATATCGAGATTAAGCTGTAGGAAGGGGGGTAAATAATGTCGCAAAATAAGAATCGCACTGCTTTGCTCGGCCGTAAGCTGGGCATGAGCCAGGTTTGGGATGAAAACGGCCTTTTTGTCCCCGTAACTCTGGTTGAGGTTGCTACCAACGTAGTTACCGCTGTTAAGACCGAAGAAACTGACGGTTATTGCGCCGTACAGCTCGGTTATGGCCAGATTGATCCTACCAAGGTTACCAAGCCATTGGCTGGTCACTTTGCAAAGGCTGGCGTGACTCCTCGTCGTCACCTCGCTGAGGTGCGCACTGAAAATGCAGCAGATTACAAGCCAGGTCAGGAATTGACCGCTGAGGTATTTGCTGAAGGTGCAGAAGTCGACGTAACGGGTACTACAAAGGGTAAAGGCTTTGCTGGCACAATCAAGCGTTGGGGCTTCAAGTCTTACCGTCGTACTCACGGCTCGCACAAGAATGAACGTCGTCCAGGTTCTGTGGGCGCATGTGCAACTCCAAGCCGCATTTTGAAGGGCAAGCGTATGGCTGGTCGCATGGGTCATGTGACTTCTACTGCGCTCAACCTCACAATCGTTTCTTCGGATGTTGAGAACGGTATTTTAGCTATCAAGGGTGCTATTCCAGGACCTAAGGGTGCTATCGTTCTAGTCCGTTCGGCAGTGAAGGGAGCCTGATTTAAATGGCAAACGTAACTCTGAACGTAACTGACACCAAGGGCAAGGCAAACGGCACTGTTGAAGCTCCTGCCGAGATTTTCGGCATCTCCAACGAAGACGTTTTGGCTCACGGCCCATTGGTTCATCAGGTCGTTATTGCTCAGCTTGCTGCTGCTCGCCAGGGTACTCACGCGGTTAAGAATCGCGCTAACGTATCTGGTGGCGGTAAGAAGCCATGGAAGCAAAAGGGCACTGGTCGTGCTCGTCAAGGCTCCATTCGCGCTCCACAGTGGGTGCATGGTGGCGTTGTACACGGTCCAGTTCCTCGCAAGTACGATCAGCGTACTCCAAAGAAGATGAAGGCAGCTGCTCTTCGTTATGCTCTTTCGGATCGTGCAAATGCTGGTCGCATTGCAATTGTGGACTTTGGCATTAAGGATGTTCCATCCACCAAGGCAGCTGTTGCAGCACTTACACCAGTAACTAAGGATCAGTTCACCACCGTTGTTCTCTCTCGCGAGAACATCAACGAGTGGATGTCTGTTCGTAACATTCCTACGGTGCATGTGATCTTCGCTGATCAGCTCAACACCTACGATGTCATCACCGCTCAGTACGTCGTCTTCTCCAAGGAAGGTTTCGAAGCCTTCGTTGCAGCTAAGACCGAGCCTGAAGTTAAGGAGGCCTGATTTAAATGGTCGCAGTCCATAACCCAGCACATGACATCATTTTAAAGCCTGTTGTTTCCGAAAAAAGCTATGCAGCTTCCGATCGTGGCCAGTACACCTTCGTTGTAGCTCCAGATGCTAATAAGGTTCAGATTAAGCAGGCTATCGAAGAGATCTTCAAGGTCAAGGTAACGAATGTTAATACCTTGAACCGCGCTGGCAAGCTTAAGCGCTCCCGCACCGGCTTCGGTCGTCGTGTGAATCAAAAGCGCGCTATTGTCACCGTGGCACAAGGCCAGACAATCGATATCTTTGGTAACTGAAGGCTAGCCGAGAAAAGTAAAGGAATACTACATTATGGCTATCCGCGTTTATAAGCCTACGACTGCAGGACGTCGTAACGCTTCGGTTTCGGACTTCTCCGAGATTACGCGTTCCACTCCTGAAAAGTCGTTGGTACGCAAACTCAGCAAAACTGGCGGTCGTAACTCTTACGGTCGCATGACTTCCCGCCATCGCGGCGGCGGACACAAGCGTCAGTATCGTCTCATTGACTTTAAGCGTTGGGACAAGGATGGCGTGCCAGCAAAGGTTGCTCACATTGAGTATGACCCTAATCGTTCCGCTCGCATCGCATTGTTGCATTATGCAGATGGTGAGAAGCGCTACATTATCGCTCCTGAAGGCATTTCCCAGGGAGATGTTATTGAGACTGGCGCCAAGGCTGATATTAAGCCAGGCAACAACTTGCCTCTTAAGAACATCCCAACTGGTACCGTGGTTCACGCAATCGAGCTTCGTCCACTTGGTGGCGCAAAGATTGCACGCTCCGCAGGTGCTGCCGTTCAGCTCGTAGCTAAGGATGGCGCTTACGTTCAGTTGCGTATGCCATCTGGCGAAATTCGTAACGTGGACGCTCGTTGCCGCGCTACAATCGGCGAGGTTGGCAACTCCGACCACGCTAATATCGAGCTTGGTAAGGCAGGTCGTGCTCGTTGGCTTGGTCGCAGGCCAATCACCCGAGGCGAATCTATGAACCCTGTTGATCACCCTCATGGTGGTCGTACCCGTGGTGGTAAACCACCTGTTTCTCCATGGGGCAAGGGCGAGGTTCGTACCCGCCGTCCGAAGAAGGCTTCGAACAAGATGATTGTTCGTCGTCGTCCGAATGGTAAGAACCGCAAGTAAGGGAGTGTCGAACAGATGACTCGTAGCATCAAGAAGGGCCCTTTCGTCGACGCCCACTTACAGAAGAAAGTCGATGAGCAAAACGACAAGGGCACGCATAACGTCATCAAGACGTGGTCGCGTCGTTCGATGATCACTCCTGATTTCATTGGACACACCTTTGCCGTACACGATGGCCGCAAGCATGTGCCGGTATTCGTTACCGAAGCAATGGTTGGTCATAAGCTCGGTGAATTCGCCCCAACCAAGACCTTCAAGGGTCATGTGAAGGACGACAAGAAAGCACGCCGCTAAAGGAGAGTTAGGACACATGGAAGCTAAAGCAATCGCTCGTCACGTACGTGTGACGCCGCGCAAGGCTCGCCGCATGGTCGACCTCATCCGAGGCAAGCGTGCAAGCGAAGCTATTACCATTTTGAAGTTTGCTCCTCAAGACGCATCGTTGCCGGTGCGCAAGGTTCTTGAAAGCGCGATCGCTAATGCTCGCGTTAAGGCCGAAAAGGCTGGAGAACCATTCCGCGAGCAAGACTTGGTCATCAAGGAAACTTATGTGGATGAGGGCGTAACGCTTAAGCGTTTCCGTGCTCGTGCACAGGGTCGCGCTGCGCGCATTAACAAGCGCACAAGCCATATCACTGTTATCGTCTCGCTTAAGGAAGGGGATCGCTAAAGATGGGTCAGAAGATCAATCCTTTCGGCTATCGCCTGGGCATTACCGAGAATCATCGCTCTAGGTGGTTCTCCGATTCTACTAAAGCCGGCGAGCGTTACCGTGACTTCGTCCTTGAGGATGACAAGATTCGCAAGGAAATGAGCCATGACCTCGAACGTGCAGGCGTGTCCCGCATTGTTATCGAGCGTACCCGTGACCGCGTTCGTGTGGATATTCACACCGCTCGTCCAGGTATTATCATCGGTCGTCGTGGCGCAGAAGCCGAGCGTGTTCGTGCAAAGCTTGAGAAGCTCACTGGTAAGCAAGTACAGCTCAACATCTTTGAAGTAAAGAACGCTGCACTTGACGCTCAATTAGTTGCTCAGGGAATTGCGGAACAGTTGACTAACCGCGTTACATTCCGTCGCGCTATGCGTAAGGCACAGCAAGACGCAATGCGCGCAGGTGCCAAGGGTATCCGTATTAAGCTCTCTGGTCGCCTTGGTGGCGCCGAAATGAGCCGTTCTGAGTTCTACCGCGAAGGTCGCGTTCCACTGCAGACCTTGCGCGCCCTTATTGATTACGGCTTCTTTGAAGCTAAGACCACTTACGGCCGTATTGGCGTAAAGGTTTGGATTTACAAGGGCGATATGACTGAGCGTGAGTTCGAAGAGCAGCAGGCTCAGCAGGGTAAGCGTGAAGGTCGCCGTGGCGATCGTCGTCCACGTCGTGGCGCACGCTCTGCCAATCAGCAGAAGGCTACCGAGGCACAGGCCGAAAAGCCAGCCGAGGCTGTAGCTGCTGAAGCTCCTGCCGCAACGGAAACGAAGGAGTGAGCAGATGCTTATCCCAAAAAGGACTAAATATCGCAAGCAGCACCGTCCTACCCGTAGCGGCATGTCTAAGGGTGGAACCGCTATCGCTTTCGGCGATTTCGGTATTCAGGCGCTGGCTCCGGCGTACATCACTAACCGTCAGATCGAGGCAGCCCGTATCGCAATGACCCGCTATATTAAGCGTGGTGGTCGCGTGTGGATTACGGTTTTCCCTGATCGTCCATTAACCAAGCACCCGCTTGGTGCACGAATGGGTTCTGGTAAGGGCGCTCCAGAATTCTGGATTGCCAACATTCACCCAGGTCGTGTAATGTTCGAGATCGGTGGTGTTTCTGAGGACGTCGCTCGCGAGGCTTTGCGCCGCGCTATCGACAAGCTCCCAATGAAATGCCGTGTTATTGCGCGTGAAGGCGGTGACATCTGATGCCAGTCGGAACTGCAGACTACACCATCAAGAATTTAAACGAGAAGACTAATGCTGAAATTGAAGGCTTCTTAAAGAAGTCTAAGGAAGAGCTTTTTAACTTGCGCTTCCAGGCAGCAACTGGTCAACTTGAAAACAGCGCTCGCCTCAAGGCGGTCAAGCACGGCATAGCCAGGATGTATACTGTCCTGCGTGAGCGTGAACTCGGCATCAGCCAAGAGCCTGGCGCCACTGAGGTCAAGGAGAAGTAAGCATGGCTGAGAACCAAGAGCGCAACTTCCGCAAGGTTCGTCGCGGCTACGTCGTGTCCGAGGCCATGGACAAGACGATTGCCGTGGAGTTGGAGCAGCGTTCGACACACCCACTTTACGGTAAAGTCGTCCGCTCCACCCGCAAGGTCAAGGCCCATGATGAACACAATGAGGCGCATATTGGCGACCTCGTGAGTATTATGGAAACTCGTCCTTTGAGCAAGACCAAGCGTTGGCGTCTCGACTCGATTATCGAGCGCGCCAAGTAAACAAGTTCAGCAAGGCTCCGCGCTTCACCTGTGCTGCTTATTTGAGCGGTACGGGTGAGCGGGGAGAACCAGCTCGACTAAGGAGAATCAATGATTCAGCAGGAAACGCGGCTTCATGTCGCCGACAACACGGGTGCTAAGGAATTGCTTGCCATCCGCGTGCTCGGTGGATCGAAGCGACGCTATGCCGGCATCGGCGACATTATCGTCGCCTCCGTTAAGGATGCTATTCCTGGCGGGTCGGTCAAGAAAGGCGACGTAGTTAAGGCTGTCGTCGTCCGTACTGTCAAGGAACATCGTCGTGTTGATGGTTCCTATATTAAGTTCGACGAGAACGCCGCTGTTATTCTCGGCTCTGGCCGTGAACCAAAGGGCACTCGTATCTTTGGACCAGTCGGTCGTGAATTGCGCGATAAGCGCTTCATGAAGATTGTGTCCCTCGCCCCGGAGGTGATCTGAGATGGTAGCCAAGATTAAGTCCGGCGACCAGGTAAAGGTTATCCGCGGCAAGGATCGCGGTAAGGAAGGCAAAGTACTTCGTGTACTCGCCGAAGACCGTTTGATCGTCGAGGGTGTTCAGGTTGTTAAGAAGCATGTGCGTGCTACCCAGCAGGGTCAGCAGGCAGGCATCGTCTCTGTTGAGGCTCCAATTCACCGTTCTAACGTTATGGTGATTGACCCAGAGACCAAGCAGCCAACCCGCGTGGGCGTGATTGTTAAGCAAGAAGCTCGCGACGGCAAGGTAAAGACCGTGCGCGTGCGTGTAGCTAAGAAGTCCGGAAAGGAGCTGGCATGACCGATACTACAGTTGAGGCGCCGGCAACTCCGCGCTTAAAGCAGCAATACAATGATCAAATCGTTCCAGCTTTGGAAAAGGAATTTGGCCACACTAATCCTATGCAGGTGGCTCGTTTGCAGAAGGTCGTCGTCTCTATGGGCGTTGGCGCTGCAGCTCGTGATTCCAAGCTCATCGAAGGTGCGATTAAGGATCTCACTTTGATTACTGGTCAGAAGCCAAAGGTTACCAAGGCTAAGAAGTCTGTTGCGCAGTTCCATTTGCGCGAAGGTCAGGCTATTGGCGCTTACGTAACTCTTCGCGGTGATCGTATGTGGGAGTTCTTGGATCGTTTGCTCACTCTGGCTCTGCCACGTATCCGCGATTTCCGTGGTATTAATGGCAACCAGTTCGACGGTCAGGGTAACTACAACTTCGGTCTTACGGAGCAGTCAATGTTCCACGAGATTGATCCTGATTCGATTGATCATCAGCGTGGTATGGACATCACCGTGGTGACCACCACCAAGGACGATGTGGAAGCGAAGTCGCTACTTAAGCACCTCGGTTTCCCATTCAAGGAGAACTGATATGGCAAAAACCGCTCTGAAAAACAAGGCGGCCGCTAAGCCGAAGTTCAAGGTGCGCGCTTATACGCGTTGCCAGGTTTGTGGTCGTCCTCACTCCGTGTATCGCAAGTTCGGTCTGTGCCGTGTATGCCTTCGTGAAAAGGCACATCGCGGTGAACTGCCGGGTGTTACGAAGTCCAGTTGGTAAATATCGACGCTGAAGGTCCACTGCTTTATTAATTAAAACAAACAGGCGGTGGAAACCACGGCGAGAAAGGGCGTTAGCCCAACATGACAATGACAGATCCTATCGCAGACATGTTGACACGTCTGCGTAATGCGAGCGCGGCAAAGCACGATATCGTGGAAATGCCGTACTCCAAGTTCAAGGCGAATATCGCCGAGATTCTTAAGCGCGAAGGCTATATTAAAGACTTCGCTGCTAAAGAAGCTAAGGTTGGACAGACTTTGGAAGTCACTTTAAAGTATGGCTCCAATGGTCAGCGTTCCATCCAGGGCATTAAGCGCATTTCTAAGCCAGGCTTGCGTCGTTACGCAAAGTCTGATTCTTTGCCTATGCCTCTTGGCGGTCTCGGTATCGCTATTATCTCGACCAGCTCGGGATTGTTGACTCAGAAGGAATGCCTCGATCGAGGCATTGGCGGCGAGATTGTCGCCTACGTATGGTGAGAAAGGAGAGCTGAAAATGGCATCGCATATTGGTAAGCTCCCCGTCGACATTCCTGCAGGCGTGGAAGTTAAGATTGAAGGTCAGTCCTTTAGCGCTAAGGGTGCTAAGGGCTCTGATTCCTATGTAATTCCAGAAGGTATTACCGCTGAAGTTGCTGATGGCAAGATTGTTTTGACCCCAGTTGACGATTTGCGTCCAACTCGTGCAAAGCACGGTTTGGCTCGCGCAATCGTGGCGTCTATGGTTAAGGGTGTGCACGAAGGCTACACCAAGACTCTAGACATTGTTGGAACTGGTTATCGTGCTGTAATGAAGGGCAAGGGCATTGAGTTCTCGCTCGGTTATTCGCACACCATTACCGTTCAGCCACCTGAGGGCATTGAGTTTGAATTGCCAAACGCAAATCAGGTAATCGTCAAGGGTACTGACAAGCAGGCCGTTGGTCAGGCTGCCGCTAACATTCGCAAGCTTCGTGCTCCAGAACCTTATAAGGGCAAGGGCATTAAGTACAGCGATGAGCGTATTTTGCGCAAGGCTGGAAAGGCTGGTAAGTGATATGAGCGTTAAGATTTTCGGTAAGGGTACCAAAGTCGCACGTTTGCGTCGTCACGCCCGTCTTCGTAAGCGCATTTCTGGTACTCCAGAGCGCCCACGTTTGGTAGTTTCTCGTTCTAACCGTCACATGGTTGCTCAGATTGTGGATGACACCAAGGGTCTTACCCTTGTAAGCGCTTCCACCTTGACTTCTGACTTCGCTGGTTTTACTGGTACGAAGACTGAAGCTGCTACCAAGGTTGGCGAGTTAATCGCAGCCAAGGCGAAGGAAGCGGGAATCACCGCTGTTATCTTCGATCGTGGCGGTAATAAGTATCATGGTCGCGTCGCAGCCGTAGCTGAAGGCGCCCGTCAGGGAGGTCTAGCACTGTGAGCGATAACGAAAAGGAAACCCAAGTGGCTGAAGAAACTCAGAACACTCAGGCATCCGCTGAGGAGCGTACCGACGATCGTCGTTCCCGTCGTTCTAAGGGCGAAGGTAAGCGTAGCGAGCGTCGTAACCGTCGTGAAGAAAACCGCGGCGAAGAGCTTTTGGATCGCGTAGTTACTATTAACCGTGTTTCCAAGACCCACAAGGGTGGTCGTACCTTTAGCTTTGCAGCACTTGTTGTTGTTGGCGACGGTAAGGGCACTGTTGGTGTTGGTTACGGTAAGTCTCGCGAAGTTCCAGCAGCTATCGCTAAGGGTCAGCTTGACGCTAAGAAGCACATGTTTACTGTTCCACGCATTCGTGGCACCGTTACCCACCCTGTGTTGGGTCACGATGCTGCTGGTACAGTTTTGCTTCGTCCAGCTGCTCCAGGTACTGGTGTAATCGCAGGTGGCGCTGTGCGTGCTGTTATGGAGTGCGCTGGCATTACCGATATCCTCACCAAGTCCATGGGCTCCGCAACCGCTGTTAACGTGGTTCGCGCTACTGTGGATGCTTTGAAGAAGCTTGAAGAGCCAGAAGAAATTTGCGCTCGTCGTGGACTTTCCCTCGAGGAAGTTGCACCAGACGCATTGCTTCGTGAGCGCGCTGCTGGTATTGCCGAAGCTCGCAAGGCTCGTGAAGAAGCTCAGGCTGCTAAGGCTGCCCAGGCAAAGGATGGTGAGTGATGGCTAACTTAAAGATCACTCTGGTGCACGGTTTGGTTCATTCCACCGAGCGTCAGCGCGCGAACGTTAAGACTCTTGGCCTTCACAAGATTGGCCAGAGCGTTGTTCGCGAGGACAATCCAGTCAATCGTGGCTTGGTTATGGCCGTTCGCCACTTGCTAAGCGTTGAGGAGGTTGACTGATTATGGCTAATGAAGAACCAATGTTGCACATGCACACGTTGCGTCCAGCTCCAGGAGCTAAGAAGGATCGCATCCGCGTGGGTCGTGGTGAAGGCTCTAAGGGTAAGACTTCGGGTCGTGGAGACAAAGGTACGAAGAAGCGTTACCAAGTTCGTCCAGGCTTTGAAGGCGGCCAGCTTCCACTTTACATGCGCTTGCCTAAGCTTCGTGGCTTTAAGAGCCCATTCAAGAAGGAGTTCCAGGTTGTTAATGTTGCAGCCCTTGCAGAACTCTTCCCAAAGGGTGGCGAAGTCACTGTTGCTGATTTGGTAGTTAAGGGCGCTGTGCGTGATGGTTACCCAGTTAAGGTTTTGGGCGATGGCGATCTTAAGGTTGCTCTAACTCTTAAGGGAGTTAAGGCTTCTGCATCTGCTAAGGCCAAGATTGAAGCTGCTGGCGGCTCTGTTAGCGAAGAGTAGTAATACTCAGCTAATTAGTCGATTAGCTAATACGCAGTGATTTAACTGTTCAATAATCCCTCTAGCTTTAGGCTAGGGGGATTATTTATTACACAACTCACGGAACCATTGTTTCGGTATGTACCGTGATATAAACTATTGCCTCAGAGTTTGTTTTTTTACTGATGCGCCTAGATTGTAGCGCAAAAAAGGGAGGAAGACCCAGGTGAAAACGTTAATCCAGGCCTTCAAAACGAAGGAGCTGAGGAACAAGATCCTCTTCGTCTTCGCAATGATTATCATCTACAGGATTGGTTCTTTTATTCCAATTCCTGGAGTTGACTACAAAGTTATTCGAGCTTGTACTGCTAAGTTGGCTTCTTCTAGCGAGAACTTTATTGGTTTGGTGAACCTGTTCTCTGGCGGTTCTCTTTTGCAGCTTTCGATTTTTGCATTGGGCGTTATGCCATACATTACTGCGTCCATTGTTATTCAGCTGCTTAGAGTTGTAATTCCTCGATTTGAGGCTCTTCATAAAGAGGGTCAGTCTGGAGAAACAAAGCTTACTCAGTATACGCGTTATTTGACCATTGGCTTGGCTATTTTACAGTCCACCACCATTTTGGTTACAGCTCGTTCTGGTGCGTTATTCAACTATCAGTGTGGTCAGGTTATTCCAGACGGTTCTATGTGGAGCCTTATTGTAATGGTCTTAATCATGACTGGTGGCACTGGCCTCATAATGTGGATGGCAGAGCTTATTACCGATAAGGGTATTGGCCAAGGCATGTCTGTATTAATCTTTATGTCCATCTGCTCTGGATTCCTTCCAAAGTTGTGGGAAATTGGTTGGGGTACTAATGGTCTTAATGGAGATTGGACTAAGTTCTCCATTGTTGCTGGCGTTTTTCTTGTTATTCTTATCTTCGTTGACTTTGTGGAACTTGCACAGCGTAGAATCCCTGTTCAGTACACACGTCGAATGATTGGTAGAAAGATGTATGGTGGCTCTTCCACCTACTTGCCATTAAAGGTAAATATGAGTGGTGTTATTCCACCAATCTTTGCATCTTCTATTCTTGCTATTCCAACTCTTCTTGCTCAATTTGGAGACAGCAGCAAGGGCTGGGTGCGCTGGATTAATGCTAATTTAGCTAATTCCACTTCTGCTTGGTACATTGTTCTGTACACTGTTATGATTGTGTTCTTCTGCTTCTTCTACACCGAGATTACTTTTAATCCAGATGAAACTGCAGACAACATGAAGGAATACGGCGGCTTTATTCCTGGCATTCGTGCTGGTAGCGCTACAAGCCATTATCTTAGCTACGTTATGAACAGACTTAACACAGTTGGTGCTATCTACTTACTGTTTGTTGCTTTGATTCCAACAGTTTTGATTATGTCTTTGCACCTTAATATGAAGCTTCCATTTGGTGGTACAACAATTCTTATTATTGCAGGCGTTGGCTTGGATACTTTGCGCCAAGCTAAGGCTCAAACGGAGCAATTCCAGTATGCTGGATTCCTGTTTGATCACGGCAAAAATAAGCAGTCTGCTGTTGCTGCCAGCAAATAGGATTGTTACAAATAAGATTGTTAAGGTTTTGCAAGATTGCAATGGAGCATAAAACAAGGAGATTAATATGCGATTGCTAATTATGGGACCGCAAGGAGTAGGTAAGGGTACTCAGGCTGCTTTGCTTGCCGAGCATTACAATATTCCTGCTATTTCCACTGGCGACATTTTCCGTTACAACCTAAAGAATCAAACGGAGCTTGGAAAAAAGGTTCAAGGTTATCTCGATAAAGGTGAGCTTGTTCCAGATGAATTAACCAATAGCATTGTTAAGGATCGTCTTGCTCAAGATGATGCAAAGAATGGTTGGATTCTGGATGGCTATCCACGTAATGCTTCTCAGGTTAAGGCTCTTGATCTTATGCTTGAAGAGCTTGGAACTCCTTTGGATCATGTTGTTGCTCTTGAGGCGGAGCGTGAGGTTTTGCTTGAGCGCATGCAAAAGCGTGCTATTGAGCAGGGTCGTTCCGACGACACTCCAGAAGTGATTGCTAAGCGTTTGGAAACCTACGAGAAGGAAACAGCTCCATTGCTGGATATTTATGAAAGCCGTGGTCAGCTTGTTGAGGTTGATGGCGTTGGAGACATTGCCGAAATCAACAATCGCATAGTTGAATCTTTGGTATAAGAAAAATCTTTGTACTATAAATGCGTCCTTGCGACACGCCGAGTGTTGTATTGGGCGCATTTACTGTATCATAGAAGATTGGCGTGTCTTCGGATGCGCGAAGTAGTATGTCCAAGGAACGGAACGAGGCTCATGGCAAAAGACGGTGTGATTGAAGTCGAAGGCACGGTAGTGGAAGCACTGCCTAACGCGATGTTTCGCGTTCAGCTTGAGAACGAGCACATTGTACTAGCTACGATTTCGGGGAAAATGCGCAAGAATTACATTCGTATTCTTCCGCAAGATCGTGTTGTGCTGGAGATGAGTCCTTACGATTTGAACCGCGGACGTATTACGTACCGTTATAAGTAAAGGTACAAGCAAAGGAAAACCATGAAGGTCAGCCCTAGCGTGAAGAGGATCTGCGAAAACTGCCGCGTGATCCGCCGTCACGGTCGCGTCATGGTGATTTGCATCAACCCACGTCATAAGCAGCGTCAGGGCTGAGTGGATCTCCACCGCGAAGATAAAGGAATAAGGCGCTAAGTCGCAGCTTAAGCTGAACCCTGGGTGCGCAGGCCCAGGCCGCAATCAATTGCTATTATTGCGGGAGACTTGGTGCACGACCTGCGTAATAGTAAAGGAATTACAATGGCACGTCTTGCCGGAGTAGATATTCCCAATGAGAAGCGCATTGAGATTGCCCTCACCTATATTTTTGGTGTAGGTCGCACTCGCGCTAAGGAAACGCTTGCCGCGACCGGTGTTAATCCGGATACCCGCGTCAAGGATCTTACGGATGAACAGTTAATCACTTTGCGTGATTATCTTGAGGCCAACTACAAGATTGAAGGCGATTTGCGTCGTGAAATCGACGCCGACATCCGTCGTAAGATTCAGATCAACTGCTATCAAGGCCAGCGTCATCGCAAGGGTCTTCCTGTGCGTGGTCAGCGTACTAAGACTAATGCTCGTACCCGCAAGGGTCCAAAGCGTACTGTCGCCGGGAAGAAGAAGGCCACCCGATAGTCGGTGGTCGGCTCTAGGCCACGAGTTAATTCTCATCGCCTAGACATACCAACTAATTCGTCATAGGAAACGAGGGTCAATGGCAGCTGCAAAGCAAGCCTCGCGCAAGCCGCGTCGCCGGGACCGCAAGTCGGTACCGGTTGGGCAGGCGCATATTAAATCAACATTCAATAACACGATTATTTCCATCACCGATCCATCGGGTGCAGTCCTCTCTTGGGCTTCTGGTGGCGATGTCGGCTTTAAGGGTTCCCGTAAGTCGACTCCTTACGCTGCAGGTATGGCCGCTGAGTCTGCCGCTCGTAAGGCAATGGAACATGGCCTTAAAAAGGTCGACGTGTTTGTTAAGGGTCCAGGTTCCGGTCGCGAAACCGCAATCCGTTCCCTTCAGTCCGCGGGTCTTGAAGTCGGTTCTATTACCGACGTCACCCCACAAGCGCATAACGGCGTTCGCCCACCAAAGCGTCGCCGCGTCTGAGCACTCTTACGAATCCATCCATCCAACCCGCTTATGGGCGGCGAGTGCACCACCGACCAGAAGCTGAAAGGATACAAAAGTGCTTATCGCACAGCGTCCAACACTTACCGAGGAATCACTGAATCCCCAGCGTTCTCGCTTTACTATTGAGCCGTTGGAACCAGGTTTCGGATACACGCTCGGCAATTCGCTGCGTCGTACCCTGTTGAGCTCCATTCCAGGTGCGGCCGTTACTTCGGTACGCATCTCTGGCGCTCTTCATGAGTTCACGACTCTGCCAGGTGTTGAAGAGGATGTCACTGAAATCCTGCTGAACATCAAGGGCATCGTGCTTACAAGTGAGTACGACGAGCCTGTAGTGATGTATCTACGCAAGAGCGGTAAAGGTGAAGCAACAGCTGGAGATATTACTCCTCCTGCTGGCGTTACTATTGCCAATCCACAGATGCATATCGCTACACTTGCTGAAGATGGCGAGCTCGAAATTGAGTTCACTGTGGAGCGTGGTCGTGGCTACGTGCCTGCTCAGATGAATAAGCAGGAAAACAGCGAAATCGGTCGCATTCCAGTGGATTCGATCTACTCGCCAGTTTTGAAGGTGAGCTATAAGGTCGAAGCTACCCGCGTGGAACAGCGCACGGACTTCGATAAGCTAATCCTGGATGTGGAAACCAAGCCAGCTATTACACCACGCGACGCAGTTGCGTCCGCAGGTTCGACTTTGGTTGAGCTTTTCGGTCTTTGCCGTGAGCTTAACGTCGATGCTGAGGGTGTTGAAGTTGGTCCAGCACCAGTCATGGAGGAAGCTGATTCCCAGATGGCTACTCCGATTGAGGATTTGAACCTTACGCAGCGCAGCTACAACTGCTTGAAGCGTGAGGGAATCCACACAGTCGGCGAGCTGGTAGTCCACACTGAGCAGGATTTGCTCGATATTCGTAATTTCGGCATGAAATCCATCGATGAGGTTAAAGAAAAGTTGCAATCCATGGGATTGTCTCTTAAGCCTTCACCGCTTGGCTTTGACGCCAATAATCTCGAAGGTGGCACGTTCTTCTCGCCAGAAGACGAGTAAACAACCACCGCAAATCGTCGCGGTTTTTGGATGTTCGGGTTTTTGCCCACCTGAATTCCGCGGCAATAAGGAGTAATAATGCCTACACCGAAACAAGGGCCTCGTCTGGCTTCTAGCCCAGCGCATGAGCGCCTGATGCTGGCCAATATGGCTACAAGCCTCTTCCAGCACGGTCGTATTGTGACTACTTTGCCAAAGGCAAAGCGTCTTCGTCCACTCGCTGAGCGTTTGGTAACATTCGCTAAGCGTGGCGATTTGCATTCGCGCCGCCGCGTGTTGCGCGTAATTCGCAATAAGTCCGTTGTTCACATGCTTTTCACTCAGATTGCTGAGCAGATGAAGCAGCGTGAAGGTGGCTATACTCGCATCGTTAAGATGGCCCCTCGTCGTGGTGACACTGCTCCACAGGCTATTATCGAGCTTGTTGTTGAGCCAGTAAGCCCAAAGAAGGCTGTTGTTAAGGAAGCTGAGTCCGCTACTAAGGTTGCAGCTAAAGAAGAAGCAGCTGAGTAGTTGAGATTAGCATCTTGATGCATCGGTAAGTAAATCTTTGGCGATTAATCGCCAGCATAAAGGTTTATTAAACGGGTTGGAGATTTCTCCAGCCCGTTTTTTCTATATCTGACATATCTTTTCTATATCTGGTATCAACTACTATTGAACTATGTCAAATATTCTCGATTTAATGAATACCGATTTTACTAACTTTAAAGATCGAAAATTCAATGCCGTAGATTCGCTTATTTTATGCGAGTTGGCGTATGTTTGCATGCCTGAATCGATTCCAAAATATAATGACGATTCTAACGCAGTAGCAACCGTTCCTATAAGCGATTTGCTACGCGGCGAGGATTTTTCGGCAATGTTTAGCTCTGGTTCTACTAAGGTAGATGAGTTTCGCAAGAATCTACTTTTGGCGGTTGCAGCAAGCCCAAGGTATCGCGGTATGCGCGTTGGTGAGGTTCTTGAACGTTTTGACGAGTCGAATATTGATGACTCTTGCGAACAGCAATTTGCGGCTGTTACTTTTGATTTGACAGATTGCGTTGGCTCTAGCTGCTTTGTTGTTGCTTTTAGGGGAACAGACAACACGCTTGTTGGCTGGAAGGAAGACTTTAACATGGCGTTTCGCTGCCCAGTGCCCGCGCAGGAGTCGGCGGCGGAGTATTTGCACTCTATATCTAGGCGAGTGTGCAAGGATTCTTGCAAAAGTGGCGGTATTCGTAGGATTTTTAACAGTGTTGCGGATTATTTTGCGAATTTGTTTAATAAGAAGAACAATAGTGAAGACAGTGATTTAGATAAGAGTGATTTTAAGAATAGTGATTTAGATAAGAGCAATCTAGAAAATAGCAGTGATTGCGATTTAAGTGATAATCCTCAAATATTTGTTGTGGGCCATTCAAAAGGCGGGAATATGGCTGCATATGCGGCAATGAGATTGGATGCGCAAGATCGAAGCCTTGGAAACCACATTAGTAAAATCTACTCAATGGACGGCCCTAGTTTTGGCTCGGACGTTGTTGATCCAAAGGTTTTTTCTCGCGTTGTTTCCAGAATCGAAAAAGTTGTGCCGCAATCTGCTTTTATTGGATTGATTATGGATACGGGAGTGCCGTATAAGGTTACAGTTGCCGATTCAATTGGATTAATGCAACATTTTGGTATGTATTGGCAAGTTAAAGATGGCGATTTTGACTACTGCGATTGTGTAACTCCGCGCGCTCTGGCCGTTTCTAAGGCGGCAAACGAGTGGATGATGAATTTGCCGTTTGAAGAGCGAAAGCGCAGAATCGACAGCGTTTACAGCATGTTTAGCAGTTTGGGGTACTCGACTTTCGACGAGATGTCTTCGCATTGGTCGGAGGTTGTTCCTAAATTATTGAAGATTGCAATGCATATGGATTCAAAAACACATGAGTTGATTCGTAGCGTTATGAGTGCTTTTGCGCTCGCTGGCGGTTCAGATAAGAAAAACTAGTGGAAGTCTGTTTGGAAGTCTGTTTGGAAAGGTTTTGAATGCGTCTTCGTTTAGATTTAGCGTATGATGGCGGCGATTTTTATGGTTGGGCAAAGCAGCCTACTTTGCGCACTGTTCAAGGTGTTTTGGAAGACGCGTTGCATAAGGTTTTGCGCGTAAATAAAGATGATGCTAGCGAACCTTTGCGCCTTATCGTTGCTGGCCGCACAGATACGGGCGTTCACGCATCTTACCAGGTTTGCCATTTAGACGTTTCGGAATTCGTTTTGCAAAATTGCGTTGGTCACACAAATCTTACGCCAGTAAAAGCCTTGGAATATAGGCTCTGTGGCGTTTTGCCTAAAGACATTTCAATTCACAGCGTAAGCATTGCGCCAAGCGGTTTTGATGCTCGTTTTTCTGCGCTGGATCGCACGTACGTGTATAGGATTAGCGATGCGGCGAATCGCGCTAATTTGGATCCGCGCATGCGTGGCTTTGTGTTGCAGCTTGACTACGATTTAAACGTTGATGCCATGAATCAGGCGGCGTCTTTGATTGTTGGTTTGCATGATTTTGGCTCTTTTGCGCGGCCAAATCCTGGTGGAACTACGATTCGCTGCGTTAAAAAGGCTGTTTGGAATCGTGTTTTCCAGGGGAGCTGTTTATCTAAATCAACTGGAAAAATTCCTAGCATTGAAAACGGTTTGCTTGAATTTACTATTGTTGCAGACGCGTTTGCGCATAATATGGTTCGTTCGCTTGTTGGAGCGTGCGTGCAAGTTGGGTGCGCAAAGCGCTCAGTTGATTGGTTTAAAAATAAGATTGAAAATCCGATTAGAGAGGGCTCTACAGGGCCGATTGCAGCAAACGGTTTGACTTTGGAATATGTTGAATACCCTAAAGACGAGGAGCTTGCGGCGCGCGCAAACGCGATTCGCGCTAAGCGCACGATTGAGGAGCTTGGATGAGCTCAACGCGCCATGCGCTTGTATATTCTAGGGTTGTTTTACAATTGAAAAGTTGCGTTTCTTTTTGCATTTGCGTTTTGAGCATTTGCGTGTTGCGCAAAGGATGAATGTCCGAGCGGTCTAAGGAGCACGCCTCGAAAGCGTGTGAGGGCTACACCCTCCGCGAGTTCAAATCTCGCTTCATCCGCGATTAGGGTTTCTGGCGATTAGCTAGAAGCCCTTTTTACTTGCGCGAGTGATATTTCCGCTTTATGTTGTTGATTTTGTGGTTTTGAGCTACATTCTCGGGAAAATCTTCCCGATTTTGTTGTTGATTTTGGCGTGTTGAGCAACATTTTCGGGAATATTGTGGCGTAAACGCGCTATATAAATCGTAGTGTGCTATTGTTCAAAAATCGCGGAAGAATCGCTAGGGTATCCATAAGAGTACGCGCTTATAATGTGCGAAATAGCAATGTCTGCAAGAATATCAATAAAATCTTGATTCGTTTTGCTAAAAATCTGATTATGATCCACATTCCCGTTTTTATCTGCTGGGAAAATCACCTGATTTAGCGCGTCTAGTTCGCCTCGTGCGCAATCCATGTATGCTATTGCGACTATTGGAAGATCTTTTTCGCTAGCTTCGTCTTTTGCAACACCAGAGTCCAGATTTTTTTGCGGTATTTCGTACACTTTTTGTCGCAGGTCTTTGCCGTTTGAAGCAAAGTGCATGAGTGTGTTTGCAATCGTAGCTGTAATATCGCTTTGGCGTAGTGAAACGTTATCAACATCTTTTGCTGCTAAAGTCTGCAGCATAAAAGCGAGTTTATCTTGTTCTAATGCCGCTTGTGCAAGTGGGTCGTGATTCCAATATAAATGCAAGTCTTTTGTGTTATTTGAAAAGTCGTACAATTTTTTGTAAACGTTTGATTCCATTTGATTTGCGATTTTAATCGCGTTGGCACTTGATTCTGCACTTTGACTTAAATTAACCAACTTCCAAGTATTTTGCGCGCTAAAAACAACTCCTTGTGCAAATCTACTATTGCATTGCGTTGCAACGTTTTTCCAAGAGTGAGCAGCATTTTGCAAGTCTTTGCTAGTTGCAGTTTTGCCCTTTTTATCTACGATTTTTTGATTAGTTTTTGCGCTTTGCAGAACTTTGTAGCAAGCATTGTTATTTTTAGCAGAATGAACAGCAGTGTTATTGAATTGCCTAGATCCAGAACATGCGCTAAAAATCAGCGTAGTAGCAATAAGCATTGCAGCTGTTAAAAAGTACTTTTTTCCGCGCATTTATAACACCTTTTGCCATGTGTTTGATAATGTTTTGTGCGCCAATCAAGGCTTTGTAACAAAACAAAATGTGTCTGCATAATCTACTAAAATAATCCGTGACTGTGACCAATGTTGGATTGCTTTTTGTTCAGCATTTTATGTCTAACATTTTTAATCATAGTCATAAAATTTTGCGCTTTGCAGACCTGTTAAACTTAGATTTTAGCGTGTTTGTTATGTGTGAAAAAACATAAAAGAAGAATAAATTAATTTTATAAGTGAATTTATAAATGAATCAACAGGAGGACATGCACGATGGAATTGGATTTGGCGGGAATGCATCAGCTTGCGGCTCAGCAGGGGATTAATGCCGATGAGCTGGACGAAGCACTCGCCGAGGCTTTGCGTCTTGCATACATGAAGACTTCCCACCCAGCCAGGCATGCTCGCGTTGAGTTAGATGAGCGCGCTGGCTGCTTTACTGTATGGGCACGAGATGAAATCCCAGGTGTTCCTACAGAAGATAATCCTCACCCGCCTTATACTCTTGGCGAAGAGTACGACGATACTCCTAGAGATTTTGGTCGTCTTGCTGCTGCTACGGCTCGTCAGGTTATTACTCAGCTTTTCCGCAAGGTGGAAGACGATCGCGTATTTGGAGCTTTTTCTGGTCAAAAAGGAAAGTTGATTAACGGAATTGTTCAGCAGGATTCTAAAGATCCTTCTAACATTCACGTTGCTGTTGGAGATGTTGAGGCCATTTTGCCTCGCAGAGAGCAGGTTCCTGGAGAAAGATACCGCCACGGCGAACGCATTCGAGTTTATGTTGTTAATGTTGCACGCGGTTTGCGTGGCCCAGAAATAGTTGTTTCTAGGTCTCACCCAGATCTTGTGCGTAGACTTTTTGAGCGAGAGGTTCCAGAACTTGTTTCGGGAGCTGTGTCTATTATGGCGATTGCTCGAGAAGCTGGCGCTCGCACTAAGATTGCTGTGCGCGCTAATGCAGAAGGCGTTAATCCAAAGGGTGCTTTGATTGGCCCTGGTGGTTCCCGTGTTCGTGCTGTATTGGAAAATCTTGGTCAAGAAAAAATCGATATTGTTGATTGGTCGGAAGATCCAGCTCAGTTTGTTTCCGCAGCTTTGTCGCCAGCAACCGTAACCGAAGTTCGTGTTGTTAGCGAAAAAAGTCAGACTGCTGTTGCTTTTATTCACGATTCTCAGCTTTCGCTTGCTATTGGCAAGGAAGGTCAGAATGCGCGACTTGCAGCAAAGCTCACTGGCTGGAAGATTGGAATTGAGTCTGCAGAAGAACATGCTAAAAAGCAAGAAGAAATGAACGCCGATTCTAATTCGGCGAAATAGATTTTTGCTAGCATTTAACAAACTTGCGACACTCCCGAGAATCCAACGTTTCGAGTAAGCTAAGAGCTGCAATCTGGGCTTATAAACAGCTTTTTGCCTAGGGAACGAGGTACAAAATCATGGTTGAAATCATGGTTACACGATGAGATATCGCGCTATGAGATATCTAAATAAAAAGCATAAGAGTAAGAATCTTATAACAATATAAAGTGGCTGCGTTCGTATGCGCTGCCGCAGACTGAGGAGAACACTGAGTGGTAAAAAAGCGTGTATACGAATTGGCCAAGGAATTTGGCGTAGATAGCAAAACCGTATTAGAGCGTTTGAAGAGCATGGGTGAATTTGTAAAATCCGCATCTTCAACCGTTGAGGCCCCTGTTGTGCGCCGCTTAAAGACGGAATTTGGGTCTTCGGCTCCTGCAGCAAAGAACGAGTCGAAGGCTTCTGCGCCTAAGAGTGCTGAGCACGCGTCCAATAAAGTTGCAGGTTCTGCATCTAGCGTAAAGTCGCAAGCGCATGATCAAAATGCCGAAAATAAGACCAATCAAAAGTCTGAGCAAAAAAAGTCTGAACAAAAGTCTTCTGTAAATCAGAATTCTGCGCAAAAATCGCGTGATAATCATGATGTAAATAAGGCTTCTAATGGGTCTTCCACTTCGACTTCTGTAGCTCCTAAGCCTTCGGCTGGTGGCGCAAAACCTAATAATTCTTCAAAGGCTGGCGATTCAAAGCGCGGTGCAGAAAAGCGCGGAGGCGCAGAATCTCGTGCTGCTAAGCAAGATCGTTCCGCACAAATGCCTCCTCGTCCTCGTCCACACCAAGGCGCTGGCGCAGGGTCTGCTCCTCGCCCAGGAAACAATCCGTTTAGCCGAAAGCAAGGTATGCGTGCGCCTACACCAGGAGACATACCTCGTCCACACCCAATGTCGCGCCCAGGTGCGGCTGCAGAGAATGCTCGCGGAGCAAAGCCAGGTGCTGGTGGCGCTAATGGCGGCAATGGAAATGGCGGCGGTCGCGGTCGCGGTCGTGGTGGAAATCGCCAGGGCGGCGCAAATGGCAGCGCAAATCGTTCTTCGCAGTGGCAAGGTTCGCATCGTTCAGGCGGCGCAAATGGCGGCGGAGCAAATTCTCGCCCATCTGCAGAGTCGCGCTTTAACGCAAATCAAGCGGCAAGCTTCCAGGCTGCAGCCGCAGGCGCTCCAAATGCTGGCCCATCTAGAGGTGGTCGCGGTCGCGCAGGAGCTGCAGGTGCGTTTGGTCGCCAGGGCGGAAAGTCCTCTAAGGCTCGTAAGAATCGTCTTGCAAAGCGCAGGGAATACGAAGAGCTTAAAGCACCAGTTATTGGTGGCGTGCGTATTCCTTCTGGTAATGGCGCTACAATCCGCCTTCGCCAGGGAGCAACGCTTTCTGATTTGGCAGAAAAGATTGATGTAAATCCAGCAGCTTTGGTTACTGTTTTGTTCCACCTTGGAGAAATGGCCACAGCTACGCAGTCTTTGGATGAAACAACATTCCAGATTCTTGGCGAAGAAATCGGCTGGAATATTAACCTTGTTTCTGCAGAAGAGGAAGATAAAGAGCTTCTTCAGCAGTTTGACATTGACTTAGACGAAGAAGAGCTCCAAGAAGACGATAATCTTGTAACGCGTCCTCCAGTTGTTACTGTTATGGGCCACGTTGATCACGGTAAAACTCGTTTGCTCGATACAATTCGCAAGTCCAATGTTATAGCGCGTGAGGCTGGCGGTATTACGCAGCGCATCGGCGCTTACCAGGTTACAGTTACTTTGGACGGCGACAAGCGCAAGATTACGTTCTTGGATACTCCAGGCCACGAAGCATTTACAGCTATGCGTGCTCGAGGCGCAGAGCTTACAGACGTTGCAATTCTTGTTGTTGCAGCAGACGACGGCGTTATGCCTCAAACTGTTGAGGCAATTAACCACGCGCAGGCTGCTCACGTGCCGATTGTTGTGGCAGTAAACAAAATTGATGTTGCTGGAGCAAACCCAGATAAGGTGCGCGGCCAGCTTACAGAGTACGGTCTTGTGCCAGAAGAATACGGCGGCGACACAATGTTTGTGGATATTTCCGCAAAGCAAGGAACCAACGTAGATAAGCTTCTTGAGGCTGTTCTTTTGACTACCGATGCAGAGCTTGATCCTAAGGCAAATCCAAACATGGATGCTCGCGGCGCAACCGTTGAAGCTCGTTTGGATAAAGGCCGCGGTGCTGTTGCTACGGTTCTTGTTCAGCAGGGAACTCTTAAAGTTGGAGATTCCATTGTTGCAGGCACGTCTTATGGCCGCGTTCGAGCAATGCTCGACGAAAATGGCAATCACTTGCAAGATGCAGGTCCTTCCACTCCAGTTCAGGTGCTTGGTTTGACTTCTGTTCCAACTGCAGGAGATTTGTTCTTGGTTACTTCCGACGATCGTTCTGCTCGCCAGATTGCAGAAAAGCGTCAGGCTACGGAGCGTGCGGCTCAGCTTGCAAAGCGCCGCAAGGTTGTTTCTCTTGAAAGCCTTAAGGAACAGTTTGCTAAGTCCGAAGTGGATATGCTTAACATTGTTATTAAGGGTGATTCTTCTGGCTCCGTTGAGGCTTTGGAAGACTCCTTAATGAAGATTGAGGTTTCCGACGAAGTTGGAATTCAGGTTATTCACCGTGGTGTTGGCGCGATTACGCAAAACGATGTTAACCTTGCAACAGTCGATAAGGCCGTTATTATTGGCTTTAACGTGCGTCCTAATCGCCAGGTTGCAGACTTGGCAGATCGCGAAGGCGTTGAAGTTAAGTACTACTCGGTTATTTACAAGGCAATCGAAGATATTGAAGCTGCTTTGAAGGGTATGCTTAAGCCAGAGTTTGAAGAGGTTGTTACATCTCATTCCGAGATTCGCGAAATCTTCCGCTCGTCCAAGTTTGGCAATATTGCTGGCGTTATGGTTCAAGATGGCGAAGTTAAGCGTGGTACAAAGTGCCGTATTTTGCGAAACGGCGTTGCAACCGTTAACGATCTTGAAATCTCCACTTTGCGCAGGTTTAAGGATGACGTTCAGTCCGTTAGCGAAGGCTATGAGGCAGGCATCAACCTTGGTAGCTTTAACGACATTGAGCTTGGCGATATAATCGAAACCTTTGAGATGAAGCAGATTGAGCGCAAGTAGTATGGCTGGAACAAACCCTAGAGCCGCGCGAATTGCGGCTTTGATTCACAGAGTTATTGCGTCCAATATGGAATCGCATTTGCATGATAAGCGACTTGCTAACGTTACTATTACAGAAGTAAGGGTTACTAACGATTTGCAAATCGCCAAAGTGTATTGGACGCAGCTTGGCACTGCTGGAAAAGAGCAGGGTGAGCGCATGCGCGCAAATCAGGCTTTGCAGCAAGCTAAGGGTCGTTTGCGCACTTTAGTTGGAGCTAAAGCAGGCTTGCGATTAACGCCTCAAATCCAATTTGTTTACGATGAGGTTCCTAACGAAGCTCACGAGATTGAAGACATTTTGGTTGCGGCGCGTAAGCGCGATGAGGAGTTAGCTAAAGCGCGAGAAACAGCTAAATACGCTGGAGAAGCAGATCCATACAAAAAGCCGCGTGAAGACGAGGAATTTGACGACGACTTTGAAGACGGCGACTCTGATGAAGATAACGACTTTGAAGACGGCGACTTTAACAGCGACTTTAACGAGGGCAATGAGTAATTCTAAATTGCCATCTTCTGGCATTTTGCTAGTAGATAAGCCAAAAGGCGTTACCAGCCACGATGTTGTATCTTGTGCGCGTGGCCTGCTGCACACTAAGCGCGTGGGTCACGCTGGAACTCTCGATCCAATGGCCACTGGTCTTTTAATCATTGGATTTGGTAACGCCACTCGTTTGCTAAACTATTTGCTTGGTCATAATAAAACATACGAGGCTGTGATTCGTCTTGGTGAATCAACTAATACGGATGATGCAGACGGAGATGTTGTAGAAAGCGCAAAGAATGAGAGTGGCATTCTAAGCTCAAACCACGCAAATATTGATGAAGTTCTTAAAGAATTGCGCTGCACGGTTGCCAAGAATTTTACTGGCTCGATTATGCAAGCGCCAACGGCTTTTTCGGCTATAAAAATAAATGGTGTTCGCGCCTACGATTTAGCGCGCGCAGGCAAGGACGTGCATTTAGAGCCTCGAGAGGTTGTTATTCACGATTTTTCGCTGCTTGATGCGCATTTTGGCGTGGGTGTAAGCGGCGCAAAGGTTATTGACGTGCGTGCAAGCGTTTCTTGCTCTAGCGGAACCTATATTCGTGCGTTGGCTCGCGATTTAGGGCGTGTTCTTGGCGTTGGAGGCCATTTGGTGAGCCTTAGGCGAACGCAGATTGGCGATTTTTCGGTAGAAGATAGTCGCGTGCTTAAGCTTAAGACTACAGTTCGCACGTTTACAGACAAAAATGGCGTTACGCAAACGCGCACAAAGGCTATTGTTGATTTGGCTACACTTGGCGAACATGCTGGCGAGTCCAATAGCGAGTCTAATGGCGATAAAAACTACGATTTGCAAACCAATTTGCTCAGCATGTTTGAAGCAGCAAAATCAACAATGCAAGTGGTAGAAGTAAGCGAAAATCAAGCTAAAGACTTGCGATTTGGTAGAAAGATTGCAATTCCTGCTATTAGCGCAAGCAATGCGATTGCGTATGTAAAAGCCGCAAAAGATGAGCAAAACGACGTTGTTGCTGTTTTGCAGACCGCCCAAAAATCGCAAGCAACCGAAGATTTAAGCAGAACGGTTTCTATATCTCAAGCCAAAATTCCAACAGAAATCGAAAAAATCGAAAAAATCGAAAAAAATTCCAATCTTATAGAAGCTAAACCAATTGTAGTATTTGTGCAAAGCTAGTTTGCTGGTAAAATAGTAAATAGTGTGAAAATAGGGGCTCAAGCAAAGCGGCATCTAAAAATAAAGCGATACCAGTATTTGCAGCTCTTGCGAACAGTAAGGATATGATGAAGGTCATCGACATTCGACCAGATGCCAACGGCATGATTAATTGGCCAACATTAAGCGCTCAGCGCAAGGCAGTCGTTACAATAGGCGTATTTGACGGAATGCATCTTGGGCATCGTAAGGTTATTGCGCGAACAGTGGAGATTGCGCGAAAAAACAACGCATTTTCAGTTGTTATAATGTTTGATCCGCGTCCAAGTGTTGTACACGAGAATCCAGATTTATTTGATGACTTTGGCGATAATGCGCAAATTCCAGTAGACTCTCAGGCGTTAACAAGCGTTCGTCAACGTCTTAGGGTTTTGCAGCAGATGGATGTTGATCACGTTATTATTGTTAGATACAGCCTGGCTTTTGCGGCAAAATCGTATAGGTTCTTCCTTGGTCAGCTGGTTGGAAAGCTTGGCATGCGCGCGCTTGTTTTAGGCTCGGATGCAGCTCTTGGTGCTAGAAGGGCTGGCAATGTTCACGCAATTAAAGAGCTTGCGCAAGCTACAGGCGTTTTTAATCTTGTTGTTGTAGAAGATTTTGGTCCAGGAGACGTTCGTGTTCCAGACCCAATTGTTCCAGAAGTTCCCGAAGAAAGTGGGGAGCCAAAGAATCCAGCAGAAGGCATGAATAAGGCGGAATATCGCGCTTGGAGCAAAGGCATTCCAAATAAAAAGGTTCGTGCTTGGAGCTCTACAAATGTGCGCTGGATGCTTGCAAATGGAAGAGTTCGAGACGCTGGAGATATTCTTGGCCAGCCGCATAGGGTAGAAGGCATTGTTGTTCACGGAGCTGGGCGAGGCCACCAAATTGGGTTCCCAACTGTAAATCTTGGCGAGCGCATTGATGGCTATGTTCCAGTTGATGGCGTTTACGCTGGCTGGATTGTTGATTTAGATGCAGACGAGCAAAATGGCACTTCTTCTTGCAGCAACATTCCTAGCGTGGGTGTTTTGCGTAAAGATGAGCTTCATCTTGGAGTGCATTCGCCTTGGCGCTGGCCAGCTGCGATTTCCGTTGGCACTAATCCTACTTTTAAAGATGACGCAGCAAATAGCGCGGATGCTTACGATTACACTCTAGAAGAGCAAGAGTCTAATCGCGCTGCCCAAAATCGCACTGTTGAAGCATATGCTCTAACAGATAAGATTCAAGATTTATACGGGCACAGAGTTTGCATTGAATTTGCGCGCTTCTTGCGCCCCCAGCAGGCTTTTGAATCGCAAGAGCAGCTTAAAGACGCTATTAGCAAAGACGTTGAGCAAACACGCGCTCTAGTGTCGGAATGATTTAAAGAAGCTTTGCGTTTCTGGGTCGCTGCAGGCATCCATAACCTCGTATGGTGTGCCGTTTTCTGCAACAACTCCATTTCTAAGCAAAACCACCCTGTCGGCAGCTTCGTGCGCAAAATGCATCTCGTGAGTGGCCATTAAAATGGTTGTTCCTTGCTGCTTTAGCTCCGCAACCATGTCTAGAACTTCGCCAACTAGCATTGGGTCTAGCGCAGACGTAATCTCGTCTAAAAGCAAAAGCTGCGGGCTGGTCATAAGTGCGCGCGCAATTGCCACTCGTTGCTGTTGGCCGCCCGAAAGCTGATCTGGGTAGGACTTTGCTTTATTTTCTAGCTTAATCCTAGATAGAAGCTCCATTGCGCGGCTTTCTGCGCGATCTTTGCTCCAATGGTGAACTTTGCGTGCAGCAAGAGTTACGTTATCTAAAACGCTCATATGCGTAAAAAGATTGAATTGCTGGAACACAACGCCAATCTGAGACCTAATTTTATCTTGATTTATGCGCGGGTCGGTAATGTCTGTGTTTCCAAGCCAAACTTGGCCGTCGTCTACTCGCTCAAGCAAATTAATGCACTTCATAAGAGTAGATTTGCCGCTTCCAGAAGGCCCTAAAAGTGCCACAACTTCGTGAGGCGCAATATCAAAAGAAATACCCTTAAGAACAGGCGTTGAATTATATGATTTACGAATGTTGCTTAGACGCAAAACTGGGGTTAAATCCGTTTGATCGCTTGTGTTTGTTTGATCGCTCATTTGCTGATTTACCTTTTGATTTGTTACGTTATTCATCACACGGTTCCTCCGTTAAGCTCGCGCTTGCGTAGTCTTGCTGTATACCAGTCGTTTAGAACAATAAATGGAATACTCAATGCTATAAACACAACGCTTGCTACAACGTACGGAGTGAAGTTATAAGAAGTTGCAACAGATATTTGAGCGGCTCGAACTGCGTCTACAGCGCCCAAAACCGATATAAGACCTGCGTCTTTTTGCATGGATATAAAGTCGTTCATTAAGGCAGGAGCCACTTTTCTTAAGCCGAGTGGAATAACCACTAATCGCACAGTTTGACCAGATGTTAAACCAAGTGACCTTGCGGATGCTCGCATAGATGGATGCACGTCTTCAAAGCCTGCGCGCAATACCTCGCCAACGTATGCGGAATAGCTCATAACAATGGCAATCGTGCCAAGTATTGCTGGCGGAATTCGCCCAAACAGCTGCAAGCCTGGTATGCCAAAGCCAATTAAGTAAAGAACAACAAGCATTGGTATGCCGCGCATAATGGTTGTGTAGAATTGCGCTATAGCTCGCAGAGGGAAAAGCATTGGGCTTACGCTTGTTCTAATAACGGCAATTAAAGTTCCAAGTATTGCAACGCCGACCACGGCAAATGCAAGCACTTGCACGTTAAGCATTAAGCCTTGCAAAACAGAAGGCAAAGATAGCATAAAGTACTTGCCAGAAAAGAACGTCTCTCGTACTCTTGGCCAGCCAGGGCTCGTTGCAAGCGCTGCAATACACACGCCCAACAGAACCAAAGTGCTTATTATGCTTGTTAGAACAGATTTAAGATTCTGTTTTTTGCGGATTGATCTACGCTCAAGCTCGATATTGCTTAAAACGTATTCTCCAGCCTTGTTTGATTCGCGGGTTTTTGTATTGCCGTTAAGTACTGACATTGGCGGCACTCAAGCCTTTCGACATAATGAATGATACGCACTATTGTAAGCACTTTTATGTGACGATTGGGTTACAAGTTGCTTACAATAATGCGTATTGGTAATGAGGATAGTACGATTTTTATTTATTTTATTTGTTTTGATCTATTTTTAATCTATTTTGTTTGATTTATTTAGATCAATTTACTTTAAAACTGGCACATTAGTTGTGTAGTCTGCAAGCCACTTTTCTTGAAGCTTCTTTAAAGTACCATCTTTTTCTAGCGCATTCACAGCTTTAGTAACGTCTGCAGTAAGCTTAGAGCCTTTTGGAAGCACAAGGCCAGTTCCTTCTTTATCTTCCGAACCTGCAATCTGACCAAGAACAACGCCATCTTTAACCTGCTTGCTGCGAACAATGTTTACGGAAGATGGAGTATCAATAACAAGTGCGTCGATTTGCTTAGAGTCAAGAGCCTGAACCAAAGCGTCGTTATCGTTAAAGGTTTGAATATCGCTCTTAATCTTGTCTTTAGCAAAGCTGTAGCTTGTTGTTCCAACCGCTGCGCCAATCGTAGCTGTTTTAAGGTCTGCCAAAGTCTTTGCGTTAGCAAACTTGCTGTCTTTTTTAACTACAACACCCTGAGTTGCGTTGTAGTAGCTTGGCGAAAAGTCTACTGCCTTCTTGCGTTCTGCTGTAATAGAGAACTGCTGAAGGTTAAAATCAAAGTCCTTTGGTCCTGGAGTTACTGCGGAATCGAAGGTTGTGCGAACCCACTTAACCTTGTCTTTGCCGTAGCCAAGCTTCTTTGCAACGGCGTATGCTACTGCGGACTCGTATCCTTTACCGTTTTCTGGCTTGTTGTCGTACATCCATGGTGTGTAAGTTGGCTGAGCTGTGCCGATTGTCAAAACGCCTGGCGTAATCGTCTTTTGGTTTGAATCTTGTGCGTTTTGGCTTCCGCATGCTGCTGTGCTAACCATTGCTGCCACTGCTAATGCTGCTGCTGCAATCTTTGTAGCTGTTGCTGCCACGCGGTTAGTGTGCAAGTTGTTATGTACGAAAATAGCCATTTTTTCTCCTTCGCATCTTTACGCAAAGCCTTGTTATTGTAATTTTTATTAGATTTATAATCGAGGTTTTGCGGTTGTACATTTGATAGTTTATAAGACGATAGAAGCATTTAAGGCTTAATTGCTACAGAATTGTTATCGCGATTGCTTATAACGTGCTATAGTTTGTTGATTTAGTGGTGTAATGGTTGCTTATTTATGTTTAATTTTGTAAATGTTAAGCGGTGGTTGCAATCGGTGTGTTGCGGTGTGTTGCGGTGTGTTGAAGTGCCTTTATGATTTTAGAATCATAAGTATTTGACTGTGTTTGACTATATTTGATTTTGTTAGATTTTATTAGATTAGATTTATTGAACTTATTTTTAGGGGAGACTATGCAAAAGGAATTTTCAATCGGTAATTCTGGCGATTTTAGCAATCTTTTAAGCCTCGCTGTTATAGTGGCTCTTCAAAAAGAAGCTCAGCCTATTTTGCAAGCATTTAATGGTGAATATAAGTCTTGGCAAGATTACGGTGTTACTTTTATTCAAGGTAAAATCGCCTCTAATAACAAAGAAAATAGCGCGATTCTTACAATATGCGTTGCTGGAATGGGAAAGTGTGCAGCGGCTGCAGCTGCCCAGGCTCTTATAATTGAAGCCAAGCCGCAAGTGTTGATTTTTAGCGGAATTGCGGGCGCTTTAAACCCTCGTCTTGGTGTTGGAGATGTTGTTATAGGCAAGAATCTTCACTATCTAGAAACAAATACTCAAATTATTGCCGAGTGCTCTCCATATAAGGACGTTTTTGAATCGGATTCAAAGCTGTGCAATTTAGCAGCAAGTCTTGCGCAATCATTGGGATTTAGGCTTGAAAAGTCTTTGCAAGAATTATCTTCGGTTGCTTGTGATTCTTGTGCGTGTATTTTGCAAAGCGCGTCTAATGAAAATAGCGCGTCTAACAAGAGCGAAAATGGCGTTGCTTATGTTTGCGGAAACATAGCAACAAGCGACCAATTTAACACAGATCCAAAGATTCTAGACGCAGTTCGCAAAGAGGTTTTTGGCGACTGCGAAGAGATGGAAGGCGCTGCCGCAGCACATATTGCAGCTAAAAATGGCGTGCCGTTCCTTGCGATTCGAGCAATGAGCAATCGCTGTGGAGAATCATACGAGTCGGTTGATGCGCATAAAGACGATTTAGTTCTTGCAGCAAATCGCGCTGGAAGCTTAACTTTGAGCGTTTTGAACGCGCTTTTAAAGTAGATTGCGCTTTTAAAGTAACCTACTCGTTTTTAGATGCTAAATTAAATCCGCTAAAAGTAAAACCAGGGCTTACAACGCAAGAAACCAATACATCTGCGTTACTAGGCACAGTTCGTTGCCATGTTCCAGCAGGAATCACAAGGTGACCGCGCGTAGATAAGCCGCTGCCATCTTTAGTGTTTCCAAGTGTAAAGCTCTGCGAATTTGCCTCTGCACAAGGATTTACGCCGCAACCGCCAAGCTCAATCGTAAGATTTGCTGGTCCGTGCCAAAGCCAAATCTCGTCTGCATCAACTTTATGCCACGCGCTTGAATCGCCAGCTGGTAAAAGAAAGTAAATAAGCGATGCAAGTGGTCTTGGCGCGTTTGCACTAGAGTTTTCGTCAATTTGCGCGTTGTTTGCGCTCGCATCTGCGTTGTTTGCGCTATATAGCTGTGCCGCTTGCCAATCGCGAGTGTACCATCCGCCTTCGGGGTGGGCTTCTAAGTGCAATTCTTTAACAAGATTTTTGGCGTAATCGCTCATATCTTCTGCATTGACGCTCATAATATCTCCTGATATCTATCGTTTTATTTTGTGTTGACTTATATGTGTTGACTTATATTTGCATTGATATTAGTCAAGTGTTATTGCGCAAGTGTTATTGCGCAAAAGCGCCATTATTGTACACAAGATTTCCCGATATTACTGTTGCTTTTGCACTTCCTGCGCCGTGGCGAACAAAATTGTGCAAAGTCTCTTCCACACCTTGCGGAGAGTTTGTATCGGTTGGAATGTTAAAGAATGCAAGGTCTGCTGTGGCTCCAGCATTAATCTGTCCAATTCTGTGCGGGCCTACATGCAAGCCCATAACGCTGGCTCCTCCTAAAGTGAGCATGCGAATAATGCGATGCGTTAAATCATCTTTTCTATAGCCCTGCGCTGTTGCTAAGTCGTAGACTTTTGCAGCATCGTCTAAAACATCTAAAGATGGGGAAGAAGATAGCGAATCCGTGCCAATCGAAAGCAGATTTCCTTCTTCCATATAGTCGCGAATTGGCGCGTCTCGCTCGGTAACCGTAATGCGATTGGATCTTGGGCAAAGTGCCACGCCAACTCCGCGCTGGCGCAAGATCCTGCGGTCTTCGCCGTCTGCCCAAACGCCATGCGCAATATGAACGTCTGGCCCCAAAGATCCAAGCTGATCCAAAAATTGTATTGCGGATGCCGTCATTCCGTGCGATTTAAGTTCGCTATAGCTTTCCCAAACATTGCTATTCCAATCTGGAGCAGAATATGTAGTTAAGGTATCTGCGTGGTTTCCCGCCTCCATTGGCGTTTCTGCAAGATGTATATGCAAGCGCATATTTAGCTGACGCGCAATGTCTGGCAAGTCCACAAATGGCTCGGTTTCTAGGCTATAAGGTGCATGTGGGCTAATACCTATACTCGGTATGCTGCCGTTGTTCATCATTTTGCCAAGCATCTCTAGCAGCTTAGCGTAGCCTTCTTCCTTCCAGTCAACGTTTTTCCAGCCCATTACCTCCCAATAGGCAATTCCGTGCATTCCCTGGCTTGCAAGCGCGCCAACGGCTTCAATGTCGGTTACAATATCGGCGGCTGCGGTTGTGCCAGCTTCCACCATCATTCTTGCGCCTTTGTATGCGGAATCTTTCCACGTAGTTAAAGAAGGGTTTTGCTGCTTATCTTCGTGCAATTTGTCGTAAACAACGTTGAATCCCTGTTCCCAATCGTGGAAATTTCTATATTCTGCGCGACCTACGCTCGCCATGTTTGTGTATTGCAAATGCGTGTGAGCGTTTATAAGGCCTGGCGTCATAAGCCCATGCCAATGCTTCTCGTTTCTAAACATTTGCATATACGATTCGCTAGGCATCTCACTTTTTAGCGTGTTTAAAACCCATTGACGTGTTCCAACGTGCACAACGCGCCCGTTAGATACAGCAACAGCACCTTCGGGGATTATTGGCCCCGTTACTGGAATAACCATTGCTGCGCTGTATAGTGTAACTTCGCTAAGTGGTGTTGGGTGTGCGAGTGCGCGTATTGGGTCTGTAAGCATTGTGTTCCTTAAGGAATTATGTTGTACTACTTTTGTTGCTTTTATTCTATTATTGCCTAGATTTATTATGTTTTGGTTAATTGATTTTAGTTAATTGGCTTTTTCTTCCGCAAATCGCGTTAAATCCCACTTGTAGCCGTTGTTTTTATTGGCTTCGCTTGCGCTATATCCGCGTTTTGCCAGTGCGATGCTTGCTATTTGCCTATCGGAGCTTTCTGGCAGTTGATAGATTCCAGAATCAAGGCGATTTTCGTCATTTTTATTGCCATTGTGCTCTAGCAAATACGCAACCGCGCTCACTTGAACAGCAAAGCTAAAGTCCATAATCTCAATCGGATTTCCGCCGCCAGTTGTGTAGTTAGTTCCGTCTCCTTCGCTTATTAACGTAATTTGCGGGCCTAACGGAACTTGGATTTTTCTTTGCGCGGTTCCAACAATCGGCTTAAAATCAGGGATTTCGTCTAGTGCAATCTCGTTTGCAATTCCACCAATAACAGCCAAAATCGCGTTTTCTTGCATGTTTTGCATGTGTTGCAATGTAATTGTGTGACGAACGCCAGTCGCAGAAACAATCATATTGCTTTCTTTAACAGCACAATCAAGATTTTTAGCTTCAAATCCGTCGAAAACTGCGCGCAAAGCTTGAACTGGGTTAGTGTCGCAGATTGTAACTTTTGCGCCCAGAGCGCGTATTCTTAATGCAAATCCACGGCCCACTGGCCCGTATCCAACAACGGTTACTTTAGCGTTTTTAAAGCATTCGCTTCCAAGAATTTGCTGCATTGTTGTAACGCATGTTTCGCCAGTGCCGTGACGATTGTCAAAATCAGTTTTTAAAGCGCTGTTATTCACTGCGATTACAGGGTAGTGCAGGTGACCCGCTTTTTGCATTGCTTCAAATGCGCGCACTCCGCTTGTTGTTTCTTCTGCAACGCCTATTAGATTTGCTGCGATTTGCGGGCGCTCCAGGCTTGCTAGGCGGGCAAAGCTAGCACCATCGTCGATTATTATGTCTGGCTGTATATCGTCTAGAAGATTTAGTGCGCCTTGGTGTGTTTGCTCAGGTGTCCACTCGCGATTTGCCTGCACCAAAATGCCCTCTTTTTTAAGCTGATCTGCCACTCGCTGATCTGTTTCGTCTGGGCCGCAAAAAACGCCCACAATAGCGCCATGCGCGTGCAACTCTCTTAGCAATGCGGCTGTTTTTGGCTCCAGCACAAGGCAAACAGCTATTCTAACGCCTTTTAAATTAAGACCATTTTCTTGTAAATCATTAAGTAGCGTGCGCATTACTGGCATGTGGCTTTGCGCGTAGTCAATGGCGTCTTTTCCGCTTAATTTAGGCGCGTCTATAGTGGTCTCTAGGTTTTTTTGGCAGATTTTTACGCAAAAATCAGCGTCTTCCTTAGAATCTATAGGAATTATTCCCCAAGATTGCGTGCTTTGCAGGAATCTTTGCACATTGCTGTTGTTGATGTTATCGCAGTTATCACTGTTATTGTTATCGCTATTGTTTCCGTTGTTTACATCTTCAATAAACACTCGCGAACCTGCAAGCGAGCGATTAGTTTTTTGCGAAGTAAACGCAGCCCATTGGCTAAAGTCCACCATATTTATCTCCTACAATCCCAGCGCGCTCAACGCTTCTTTAAGATTATTTACCTCAATTACATCAATTCCTGCAACATGAATCTTTTTTTGCAAACGGCAAACAATCGCACGCTTATAGCCAATTCTGGCCGCCTCCCTAAGTCTAGTTTCCATTCTAGAAGCCGATCGAACTTGGCCAGTTAAGCTAATCTCACCAATTGCGCACGTAAACGGCAAAACTGGCTTATTTTTTGCTGCGCTTGCAAGGGACGCCACTATTGCTAAATCGCAAGCAGGCTCTTTTGCCTTTGCTCCAGCAATCGTAGAAACATAAAGATCATTGGCAAGAAGATTCAATCCTCCATGCCTATACAAAACTGCTGTAAGCATGGCAATTCTGTTTGCGTCCACTCCAGAAACTGCACGTCTAGGAGCAGGCAAAACGGAGTTTGTAACAAGCGCCTGAATCTCAATAGCAAGGCTTCGATTGCCTTCTAAAGTAAGTGTTACGCATGTGCCTTCGTTTTTGCAATCCTCGTTAGAAGACAAAAACAGGCCAGAAGGATCTAGAACTTCTTCAATGCCACATCCGCTCATGTCGAAGCAGCCAACTTCGTCTGTAGGCCCAAAACGATTTTTAACAGCGCGAAGCATGCGCAAAGCGGTTTGACTGTCTCCTTCAAACTGGCAAACAGTGTCTACAAGGTGTTCAAGTGTGCGCGGGCCTGCAATCGAGCCGTCTTTTGTAACGTGACCAACTAAAAGCACTGGAATATTACATGTTTTAGCAACGTCAATAAGTGCACTAGCTACTTCTCGAACTTGAGTGGAGCCTCCTGTAATGCCCTCAACATCGCTAGAAACAATGGTTTGTGCTGAGTCAACAATTGCAAGAGTTGGCTTATACTTTTCGATTAGCGCTAAAGCTGTGTTTAAGTCTGTTGTGCTAGCAAGAAGAAGATTTTGACTTATGGCGTTTATGCGTGACGCGCGCAATTTTACTTGAGGCTTTGACTCTTCTCCAGAAATATACAGGACTATGCCTTTTTGGGATTCGTTTCTGCTAACTTCTGCGATTTTGCTGCAAGCATTGGCCACTTTTCCAGCTGTTTCCAAAAGCAAGGTGGATTTTCCGATTCCTGGTTCGCCTGCTATAAGTGTTACAGACCCTGGAACAAGCCCTCCGCCTAAAACGCGGTCAAATTCGCTAAATCCCGTGTGTATTCTAATTCCATTGTCTGCTTGAATGCTGCTAATTGGCTGTGCGTCTACGCTAGAATCAAGGTTTAATGCGGCAATCGCGTTAGCTTTTGCGCTTCTAGAATTTCTAGCAGATCTTAAAGTTTTGGAGACGCCACTTTGCACCTTTGGCTCGCTAAACTCGCTTAACGTACCCCATTCGCCACATTCTGGGCAGCGTCCGTACCATTTTAATCCGCTCCAACCGCATTCGGAGCATAAGTAGTAAGTAGAAGATTTTGCAGCCATGATTTGACGCTAGCCGCATTTGTAGACATTTTACCGTCATAGTTTTGTGAGATAATCCAATTATGATTAACGGCATTATTGGGGTAAAAAAATGAATTTTTATGCGAATAATTCTTCTACTTCATCTAAAGGTTTTTCGGCATCTCATAATAACTTGCGTAAGGTGATTGTTGTTGCCGCAATAGTTGTTGTTTTGGCAATTGTTTCTGCATTTGTTTGGCCAGGGTGGGCGTTAAATCGCCAGCAAGCTGCACAAGATGCTAAAACGCATGTGTCTTCTGCCAAAACGCCTTCTATTAAGGCTAAGGATTTGCCTAGCACGTCTACCGCACTTTTAAAATCTATGCCAGATACCGTTCTTGATTTTGCGCGTGTTGATGCTGCTGCCAGCGCAAAATGGTCTTCTGCTTCTCCGCTAGAAGAATATACAGTTAAGTATTCTACGGGTGAATCTGGGAGTGATATTTCGCTAGTTGTTGCTCAGTGGAGCAGCCGCGATTTAGCAAACAAGCAGTACGAACTTTTGGTAGATGGATTAAGTGGCGTAGATGTTGCGTCTGGAAAGATTCAAGTTTCTGGCAAAACCACTGGAAGCTATGTGCTAAAAACAGAGTCAGGCAATAAATCGAAGGCTAGTGCTGTTTGGCAGAACGATACCGCCGTTTTTGAGATAACTGGCTCAAAGCAGTCTGTTGAAAGATTCTACAAGCAATTCCCAATGTAAATTTGCGCTAATATAAGCCGTTTTGCATGTGTTTTGCATGTGTTTTGCATGTGTTTTTATAAAATTTTGCTTTAGGATTTTTCAAAGTCGTTAAAACGGTGTAACATTAGGCAAGTTGCACACTTTACATATGAATGGAGGCTTCAGATGGGTTCTGTCATCAAGAAGCGCCGCAAGCGGATGAGCAAGAAGAAGCACCGCAAACTGCTGCGTAAGACTCGTCATCAGCGTAAGTAATAGCTGTTTGGCGCGCCTGCCCGTTTGGGCACGTAACACTTTTAAAAGCGTTGGATTTTTCCGGCGCTTTTTTTTTATTACGATTGACGACTGTAAAAAATTTCCCGAAAATGTACGTAAAACAGTGGATTTTACGTACATTCTCGGGAAATGATTGGTTAAATATTAGATTATGCGTTTACTTATTTGGGTTTGTAAGCGTGCGAGGGCCATTTGGATCGCCAACAATCACAGTATCAACCATGTTAAGGAACAATCCATGCTCAACAACGCCAACAGTTTCAATCAAGTCTTTAGCAAGCTCCTGTGGGTGGTCAATGCGCTCCAAGTGCAAGTCAACAACAAAGTTATTCTCGTCTGTGCGTACCTCTTTGCCATTAGCATCCAAGCGCAAAACTGGCTTGTATCCGCGCTTTTCAAACTTGCGAATAACCTGTGCGGAGCCAAATGGAATTACCTCAACTGGGAGTGGGAACTTGCCGATTGTGTCTACAACCTTGCTTGCGTCTACAATCCACACAATGCGATCGGAGTTGATTGCAACAATCTTTTCCCAAAGAAGAGCTGCGCCGCCGCCCTTAATTCCGTTAAAGTTTTTGTCTACTTCGTCCGATCCATCAATCGTAACGTCAATATGGTCAACATCGTTAATATCAAGAATCTTAATTCCGTAGCCTTCTGCCTGCTCTTGCGTACGGCGAGAAGTGGTAACTCCCGTAAAGCTTAAGCCTTCTTCTTTAACTCGGCGACCAAGCTCATCTACCAAAAAACGAACGGTGGATCCTGTTCCGAGTCCAACCATCATGCCATTTTGTACGATTTTTGCAGCTTCAATTCCAGCGGCCTTCTTTAGCGCGTCTTGTTGTGCTTTATCCATTTGTGCCTACTTTCTTGCCTTTGGCAGGCTAATATCGCGCGATTTTGTGCGATACTGCGCCATTTTTAGCGATTATCTAATCGCATCTATTTCATACATATTACATATTAGTCTGCGTTAAGATTATTGCGCGTTTAGTGAGTATTAGCGCGTAGTCTTAATGTAGAACTCGGTTGGGTCTAGTTTAAAAGTGCCATCTGGCATAACGTATCCGCTTAACTGTATGTTGCCCGTTATAAATCGGGGATTTCCGTCAAAGTTGGAGCTTGTTTGTGGAGCAGGGCTAAATTGAAGAACGCCACTAACGCTTAGACCTGGTACTGGTTTATATTCCACTTTTGCATCTGATTTTTTATGCGCTTCGCAAGCTGATTCCTGTGTTGTTTCACACTTTGTTTCACGCGTTATCTGCTCGGCTTTAGTGTCATCGACTTTAGTGTTATCGACTTTAGTGTTCTCGGCTTTAGAATCCTCGGCGTTTTTGCAATCAAAATCTGGATTCACACTTTTTCCAACGCATCTGCCAATGTGATATTCGCTACTAGAAATTGTGCCATCCAACAGCATTTTTGCGTCTTGCGGAACGTCAACACCATCTGAATATTCAGAAGAAATCAACGATTTCCATCCTTCTAATGGCAAATATCCATCCTTCAATTTGCTGCGGCAATCTTCGGCGTAAGTTCTAGCAAGATTGTCAACCTTTTCGTTTCCAGCGTTTCCAGCATGACCCTTAACCCACACGAACTTAACAGGGCCTTTTCGATTGCAAATTTCTGCATCAATCGCGCGGATTAAATCTGCGTTTTTTACAGGCTCTTTTTTGGAGTTCTTCCAACCGTTCTTTTTCCAACCGTGAATCCAAGTGGTTGCACAGTTAATCGCATATTGCGAGTCGCTTTCGATTGTTAAAGGCTCACTTCCAGGGTGTGCGCGCAAAGCTTCCAGAACAGCACATAATTCGCCAATTTGATTAGTGCCATTAGTTGCGCCTCCTGCGTCTGCATTTCCACTGTGATTGTGTTCGCTAGCATTGCCTAGATTATCTAAGTGATCTGCCCAAGCCCAGCCCATTGATCCGTTTGGGTTTCCAAGTGCGGACCCATCGGTAGAAACAACAATCATTGCAAAACCTTTCAAAAATGCGCTGGCCGCATTAGCAACCAGCGCAGATATAAAAGCGAATTAATCGCAAATCAACTTCGACTAATGTGTTTAACTTTAACTAGTCGCGCCAAAGCCTTACGCCAAAGCCTTGTCTACTACGGCAGTAGCTTCTTCAAGCACCTTATCTAGCGCTTCTGGAGAAACGAAGGATTCAGCGTACACCTTGTAAATGTTTTCGGTGCCAGATGGGCGAGCAGCGAACCAATTGTTTTCGGTTGTAACCTTTAAGCCGCCAATCTTTGCGCCGTTTCCTGGAGCTTCCGTAAGCTTTGCAGTAATATCTTCGCCAGCAAGCTTAGTGGCTTCAACGTCGCTGCCGCTTAGAGCTGCAAACTTTTGCTTTTGCTCAAGCGTTGTTGGAGTATCCACGCGCTTGTACCAGCTTTCGCCAAAGCGAGCAACCTGATCTTGATGGAGCTGAGCTGGGTTCTTGCCAGTCTTTGCAGTGATTTCTGCAGCGAGCAAATCAGGAATCAAACCATCTTTATCGGTGGTCCAAACGCGGCCGTCTTTGCGCAAGAAGCTCATGCCAGAGCTTTCCTCGCCGCCGAAAGCAACTTCGCCACTAAAGAGTGGGTCAACAAACCACTTAAAGCCAACAGGAACTTCCACAAGCTTTGCGTTAATCGAAGCAGCCACGCGGTCAATCAAGGAAGAAGACACAAGTGTCTTGCCAATTGCTGTGTTCTTTGGCCAATCTGGGCGAGCGCCGCCGAACAAGTATTCCACGCACACTGCAATGTAGTGGTTTGGATTCATAACACCCCAGTTAGGGCACACAATTCCGTGGCGGTCGGCATCTGGATCGGTGCCGCCAACCAAATCGTACTTATCCCAAGCGCCAGCATTAAGCTGATCAACCAATCCCTTCATTGCGTAAGGGGAGCTTGGATCCATACGAATCTTGCCGTCGTGGTCAATGGTCATAAATCGCCAAGTTGGATCTACGTCTGGGCGCACAACGCCAATATTCAGGCCGTACTTTTCGTTCATAAGTGGCCAATAGTTTACGCTTGCGCCGCCCAAAGGATCAATTCCCAAGCGCACGCCGCTAGAGCGAATTACATCAAAGTCAATAACGTTTGCCAAGTCGCTAACGTAGTGTTCGCGGTAATCGAAGCCTTCTACTAAGTCAGACTTAATTGCCTCTTCAAAAGGCACGCGCTTAATGGACTTGTAGTTGTCAAGCAATTCGTTTGCGCGGTTTGCAATCGCATTAGTTACGTCTGCTGGGGCAGGGCCGCCAGTTACAGGGTCGTACTTAAAACCGCCGTCGGTTGGAGGATTGTGCGAAGGAGTAACGACGATGCCGTCGGCCAATCCGTCTCCGCTAAAGCGCTGAGTGCCATCTGCTGCGCGGTTGTGCGTCAAAATTGCTTGCGACACAACAGGTGTTGGCACAAAGTCGCCGCGGGAATCCACGCGAACGTGAACTCCGTTAGCAACCAAAACCTCAATTGCTGTTTTTTGAGCAGGCTCCGAAAGAGCGTGTGTGTCTCTACCAATATAAAGTGGGCCATTAACTCCAGCGCTCTTGCGATATTCAGCAATTGCTTGCGTAATTGCCACAATATGAGCTTCGTTAAACGAAGTTTTTAAAGCAGAACCACGGTGACCAGACGTGCCGAAAATCACGCGCTGTTCTGGAATGTTGGAATTTGGAACTTCATCGTAGTAAGCGCCAATCAAAGCGTCAACGTCTACTAGATCTTCTGGGGTGGCGGGCATTCCCGCATTTTTTGCTACCATAATTTTTTATTTTGCCACGGCGGCGGTATTTTAATGTAAGTCAGCGTTATTTTGGGTTAAAGAAGATTGCAGACTTTGCGGCACGCGTACGCATAATGCTCGTTTATCTACACTAAAACGCAGGTGTTTTGTGTATCCCAAAATATCTCCATCAACCTGCACTGGAGCAGATCGCTCAAGCTTTACAATGGCCTCCAGCCCCTGCGATTGGTCAATTTTGGAGTTTGTGGAAAGTGGGCTTTGTTGCGCTTTGCCTGTAACCGTTTGATGCACAACATCTCCAAATAAGTTAGCCCATCCAATTAATCCGCCAGAAGTGTCAATAACCTCAAAGTCGAGTATGCCGTCGTCGTAAGCGGCATCTGGCATAAGCGAAAACATTGGAATTTGTCCACAGTTTCCAGCCATAAGAGTTCGGAAAGATATTGATTTAGCTGTGTAATCCGTTCCATCTGTGCGCGTAAAAGTAACGTCTCCGCGGTATTTTGGCGCAAACAAGTGCTTAACGCCTGCAACAAAGTACGCCAGCCAGCTTATGTTCTTTTTAAGCGCGGGATTAGTGTCGTCTATCATAAGCGCGTCGAATCCAATTCCCGCAATAATCAAAAATGCGTGACCATGATCTTCGTATGGCTTGTCGAGTATAAAAACGCGACCAACGTCAACAAACCTAGAACCATGGCTAGTGGCCACTTTTAGCGCAGCCTGAACATCGTCTACTGGAATACCCATATTTCGTGCAAACAGATTTCCCGTGCCGATTGGAATAATTCCCATAGCGTGGTTTGTTCCGCTAACTGCGCTCGCAACCGTTCTAACAGTGCCATCTCCGCCAACAGCAACAACAACGTTTGCGCCATTTTTCAGTGCTTCTAGCGCACATTCGCGCCCATCCTTGTTAAGCTGCGTATCTATTATTTCGTACGTAAAATCGTTGGAAGCGCAGTAATCTTTAATGCTTTTTCGGTATTGTTCGGCTTGTGGTTTAGAAGGATTAAGTATAAAGGCGTAGTGAACGCTGTCTTCGTGCCTTTCCGATAATTTTTCGGCTAAATACTGCTTTTTCAAGGCGCGCGCGACTATCATAATGACGAATGGCGCAAAAACTAGCGCAAAAACAATCACCATTAACGCAATTGTTGCTTGAATTGGCATATCTGGCATATTCTCATTTTTGCACATATATTCGAGTTGTGGGCATTATTTTTCTAATAATTGTCAAATAATTTCCAATATTTAATTATTTTCACATTTTCATTACGTATTTAGCGCATCTTGACTGTGCATTTTTACTGTGTGCCTAACATATGGCGATTTGTACGGCGATTTGTATGCGACTTGCATGGCGACTTATATGACGCGCAAGTGATAAGCTTGCAACATGCGTTTTGCATGATTGAACTATAGGGGTTTATGGTCATGTCTGAATTACAAGAAAATAATGTAGACGTTTTTGAGTCCGACGATACTGAACAATTTGCAGTATCAAAAAAGCGTAGGAAGTCTAATAAGTCTGCGCTTGTATTGCTTTATTCGTTCGTTATTTTCTTAATACTTTTGGCGGCTGCTTTTGTGGGGTCGCAAGCATACTTCCGCGATCGCGTTGCGCCAGGAGTACATTTTGCTGGCAGCAGCGAGATTTCGGGCGCGCAGGTTGAAAAAGTTACCAACGCTGTGAATAACGCGATTGAAAACACAAAGATTGAGATTAAAGACGATTCTGGAAAAAGCTCCGTTGAAACCCTTAAAGATTTATCGGTAAACATAGATAAAGACGCAACCGTGCAGAGCATTATGCGCGCAAAGCACAATAATGTGTTTACAATGCTTATGCCGTGGATGCAAGAAAACGTTGGGCTTAAAGCTAAGTTAAACAACGACCGTATGGATGCATATGTTGTTAAAAAGTTTGTGAGCCAAAAAGATCGAGCAATGCCTTATACGGCTAAGTTTGATTCTTCTTCCAATTCTTACGTTGTAGAAGATGGTGTTCCAGGGCGTACGATTATAACTTTGCCAGTTCGCGAAGCGATTAAGCGAGTTCTGGAAAATCCTGGTAAAACAGTAAAAGTTACGGTTAGCTCGCGCAGAGTGGAAGCTCCGATTAAGCGCGATGTTGCACAGAAAACCGTTGATCAGCTTAATAATTTACTATCTAAAAAAATCACGTTGGATAATGGTGATTCAAAAGATTTTACACTTCCAAAGTCTGTTTTAGCGTCTTGGATTAAGATTGATGCAGATTGTACAAAAAAGAAGATTTCGTACAAGGTTGATTCATCTGCTGCAGACGCATGGCTTTCTAAAGAGCTTGCTAAAAATCTTAATCAGCAAAAAGTAGATCAAGAAGATACTTACAACAAGCAAGGCAAGTTTATATTAACAACGCTTAAGGGCGTTAACGGTATAGAAGTTAAATATTCTAAAGACTTTGCGAATAAGGTTGTTCAGGCTGTAGAAAAGTCGGCGGATGCAAAGATTAGTGTTCCAACAAACATTGTTAAGTTTGGAATCGAAAAAAAGACCGTCGAAATGCGTGTTGTTGTTAATAAAACAGACCAAACAATAAGCGTTTACAAAGACGATCAGCTTCTTAAAACCTTCCCAGTTTGCAGCGGCTCAAACGGTTATTACGAAACGCCAAACGGAACGTACTTTATTTACTTGCGCTACAGGGTGCAAGATATGCGTGGATTTAACCGAAACGGCTCTAGGTATTTCTTACCTGGAATTACCTGGGTTAGCTACTTTAATGGCGGAATCTCGTTCCACACCGCTCTTTGGAACAATGTTGGTATAGCTCAGGGATACCCTGCAAAGTACGGTTCTCACGGCTGCATAAACATGTATGAGCAAGACGCAAAGTGGGTATTTGACAACTGCCCTCGCGGAACAGTTGTGGAAGTTGTTGGAGAACAACCAGATGGACCAGTTCGCCAATAAGGCAGCGGATTTAAAGGGCGATTTGCCTGCTGCAGCTAGAAGAGTTAGTAGCACTCCGATTCAGGTTCGTGTTACCGAAACGCTGTTTGATGCCCCTTCTAGCGAAGAGCGCTTAGACAAAAAGCCTCCAATTGTTCAGTTTGCTAGAAAGTTTGTAACATCTAGTTTCGGGCTTTGGGTGCGCATAAGCGGCAAAATCGCTCGCCATTTTGGCTGGTTTCCTAGCGTTGAACCATATATTGGCTACGGTACCGATCGCTACGCGCGCTTGATTTGCCGAACCGTTTTAGCGCCTAAAGCTGGCCATCATTCCGCTTTAAAGCGCGGTATTTACGCAATGCTTGTTGTTCCTGCAATTCGTGTTAAGGTTGCTCTAAGCATTGATAACGTTGCTGTTGAATGGGCGCAGGTTGGCGATTCTTCTGTGTACGATAAGCCAGATTCTGCATATAATAGCAGCGCTGAATATTGCGTTTCGGATTGTTCTGGTTACTTAGATTTGATTACCGAAAGGTCGCTTTTAGCAGGCGAACACAAGGTTTCGTACAAGGTTGATAATCGCGATCCTGTTGAAGCAAGCATGTTTGTTATATCGGAGCAGACGCCTTTAGGTATTATTTCCGACGTTGACGATACTATTATGGTCACTCAAGCGCCTTCTCCTCTTAGAGCTGCCTACAATCTGCTTATTATGAATCCAGAGCATAGGCATGCCGTTAATGGCATGAGTCACTTTTTTAATAGTATTCGTGATTCAATTCCTAGTGTTCCGTTCTTTTATCTTTCCACTTCTCCTTGGAATGTAGAAGCCTCAATTCGCCACTTTATTTTGCGCGAAGGTTTTCCTGCCGGCCCTCTTCTTCTTAGGGATTTAGACCCGCGCCCCAAGACTTTTGTTCCAACTGGACCGCAGCACAAGCTTGAGTTTGCTCAGCAGCTTATGAATGATTTTCCAGGTATGCGTTTTGTTCTTATTGGAGATGATGGCCAAAAAGACCCTTCGACTTATGCAAAAATCATTGAAAAATTCCCAGATCGTGTTCTTGCAGTTGGCATACGTCAGCTTAAGAAAGATGCAACTTTGGTTGATTTTAGGCGAAGCATGTCTAAGACTTTTGGTGTGACTCTTGCTTCTTCTAGGGTTGCTAAAACTTGCAATAATAGCTTTATTGAAGCTAAGGGTGCGGCTGGAACTTTTGAAGGTGTTCCATTTTTTGCGGCGCAAAATGGCAACGAGCTAGAAGATCTTATGATTCCGTTTATTATTGATTCTGTTAATAGCAAAGACTGATTTTAAGCGCTGTAAATGTTGTAAATGTTGTAAAGTCTGTAAAGGTTGCAAAGGTTATAAATGGAAGATAATTCGTTAAAAGTTGGTGATTTTAAGACTGTTGAAAAGCCACTTCCTGCAAAACGAGTTGATTACGTTCGTAAGTTTCATAACCAGGTGTTTGTAGATGAATATGCTTGGATGAAAAACACTAAATCCAAGGATTTACGCGATTATATTAACGCTCAAAATGAGTACACTAGCAAACGCGTTTCTAGTTTAGAGCCTTTACGTAAACATTTGTTTAGTGAGTTAAAGAGCCGTATTCAAGAAACAGATATGTCGGTTCCAACTCGCATGGACGGTTATTGGTATTACGTTAGAACCGAAGAAGGCAAGCAATACGCCGTTCAATGCCGTATGAAAATTAAGAGCAAAGATGACTGGAATCCACCTGTTATAGATGAGCGCGCGCATGCTGGCCAGACTCCAGGCGAAGAGGTTATTTTTGACGCTAACATAGAAGCCAATCGTTTTAATGGCGGATTCTTCCAGCTTGGCGGAATGGATATTAGCCTAGATGGAAAGCGAATGTTGTTTGGGGTAGATACTAGCGGCAACGAAAGATTTGACTTTTATATACGCGATTTTTGCGCGCCTTCTGGTGACGATTACAACACTCGCTATAACAATAGTTTTGTAACGCTTTCAGATTGCATAAAAGGCATATCTTCCGCGCTTTTAACGCCAGATGGAAAATGGGTTTTCTACGTAACTTTAGATAGTGCTTGGCGTCCATATCAGGTGTTTAGACACAAGGTTGGAACAAGCGTAGAAAATGACGTTAAAGTTTTTGAAGATTTAGACGAGCGCTTTTTTGTTAGCGTGTACGAAAGCTTTGATGAGCGAAGCGTTATTATAAACAGCAGCTCTAAAACCACTTCACGCGTATTAATGCTGCCGTTAAGCACTCCAGAAGCAGATTTTAAAACGGTGTTAAAGCCTGTAGAAAACGTGGAATACGACGTTTCGTTTGCTTGCTTTGAAAACGCTGGGCAAGATGGCAAAGACATTCCACTTATGTTTGTAAGCCACAATCTTAAGAATCCGAATTTTCAGATTGACGTTATAGATTTGCGCAAGCACTCTATAGATTCAATGCCGTTTAACATTGGCGAAGGCTGCTGTGTTGCACAAGGGTCTCCTTACGGATGTAAAAATGGCGATTTAATAGAGAAAGGCGCAAGTAAAAAGGCCATTAGTGAGCCGTATTACAACAGCAAAAATCCTAAGATTTTGCAAGGATTGCGCGGCTTAAGCGTAGATGGTTTAAGCGTTTATAAAAATTACGTGGCTCTTTCTTTCCGTGCAAATGGTTTGCCTCAATTAGCAGTTATGACTAAAAGCAATGCCGTTGAAGACTTTAAGTCTGGGTGCCCTTGGAGATTCCGTCTTGTAAAAGAAGATGGGTTTGTAGAAGATTCTTGCAATTCTGTGGTTTCTTGCGACTCGTTGGATCTTAGCGATTCTTGCGCAAAAGTCGCAAGCTTCCGTTTTACCAGCGCTCGCAAAGAATTATCTAAAATAACGCCTGAGCAGGCAAAAAATAGCCGAATCAGCCTTATTGGAGCAACGGGAAATCCGTGTTACGAAGCGCCAAAAATACGTTATTCTTGCTCAAGTTACGCAACTCTTGGAGCGTTAAAAGAGCTAGACATAGCAACAGGTAAAAGTGTTTTGCTTAAGCGCGGAAAAATCTTGGGCGATTTTAACGAAAATGACTACGCAGAAAAACGAGTGTGGGTTAAGGTTCGAGATGGCGAGAGCGTGCCAGTTTCGCTAGTGTGGAAAAAAGACGCTGTTGCAAAAACAAATGCAATGTTTATAACTGCTTATGGAGCGTACGAGATTAGCAGCGATCCATATTTTTCGGTTGCGCGTTTAAGCATGCTAGATAGAGGAGTGCTTTTTGCTCAAGTTCATGTGCGCGGCGGCGGAGAAATGGGTCGCGCGTGGTATGAGAATGGTAGGCGTCGCAACAAAAAACACACGTTTGAAGATTTTATAGATGTTACGTGCGCTCTTCAAAAAGCTGGGTATGCTTCGGCAAATCAGACTGTGGCTAATGGCGGTTCCGCGGGCGGCCTTCTTATGGGCGCTGTGGCAAATATGGCTCCGCAATGTTATGCAGGAATCGAGGCGGATGTTCCTTTTGTAGATGCGCTTACGTCTATGTTAGACGAATCGTTGCCGCTTACTGTTACCGAGTGGGACGAATGGGGAGACCCGTTACACAACGCGCAAGATTACGCGTATTTAAAGTCGTACACGCCGTACGAAAATGTACCTCAGAGCGTTAAGGCGGGCGAGTTTCCAAAGATTCTTATAACTTCTTCGATTAACGATACTCGCGTTCTTGTTACGGAGCCTCTTAAGTGGCTTGCTCGTTTGCAGGCAGCTGGAGTGGATGCGATTGCGCGAATTGAAACAGACGGAGGCCACGGCGGTGGCTCTGGTAGGTATAAAAAATGGGAAGAAGTTTGCTACGAAAACGCATGGTGTTTAGATGCCATGGGTATTTCGTAGAATATTTTTAAAACACATTGGAGGCTGATTGTGGTAAGAATTAAGCCAAATAAGCCCTACGAGGAAGACCTTCCGTTAACGCATACCGCGTTATTTAAGCAAGTGCCGCTAGATCAAGCGAGGGAGCTGCTAGAACACTTGCATGAGTCGGTTTTTTCTAGGGGGCAGGCGATTTTTAACGAAGGAGATACAGATCGCCGCATGTATCTTTTGGAGCGTGGGCGCGTTAAACTCGTTCGTCATTCAAGAGATAATCGTGTGCAATTGCTTAGCATTCACACGCACGGGGAAATTCTTGGAGAAATTCCTGTTTTTGACCCGTATGGCGGTCCGCGCACGGCTTCTGCGATTGCTATTACAGATAAAACTCGCGTACTCTGGTTAGAAAACGAGGTGCTTTTTAACTGGTTGGGTCACCATCCTCGTGTTGCTGTAGACATGCTTCAGGTTTTGGCTGCGCGCTTAAGAGCAAATAATGAGCATATTTCCGATCTTGTTTTTATGGATGTTCCAGCAAGATTGGCTAAAACGCTTTTAAATCTTGCTTCTAGATTTGGCGAGCCTGTTAGAGAAGGCGTGCTTGTTCCTCACGATTTAACGCAAGAAGAGCTTGCTCAATTGGTTGGATCTTCTAGAGAAACTGTTAACAAAGCCTTGATGGATTTTGCACAAAGAGGTTGGATTAAAAGACACGGAAGGTCGATTATTATTTATGAGCCTGGAATGTTGATTCGTAGGGCAGAAAGATAATCAGAAATATAGTCAAAAATATAATCAAAAAGATAAATCGTCTTTTTCGTGCCGCAACGTAGAGGCAAGCCTCTAGAATAGTTCGCATGCCTAAAAAGAAATCCCTAACAACTCGTAGAGTACTCGCACTGTTTCTTACATACATCACTTTGTGTGTTGCAGGTGGTGTAGCTTCCAGTATTCTTTTTGTACCAGGGGTAATGAGTATAAACAACGTTGTTAAAACTGTTGTACCTTCTCTTAGGGTAGATGGCATTGATTTTGACGTTACCGCGCTGCCGCAAAAGTCGCGTTTGTACGCTTCGGATGGAAAAACAGTAATCGCAACTTTCTACGCGCAAAATCGTACGGTTGTGCCACTTAAGCGTATATCGCAGTACATGCAGCAGGCAATGGTGGCTCGAGAAGATCGACGATTCTTTGAGCATTCAGGTGTAGATGTTCAAGGTGTTATGCGAGCATTTGTGCAAACATTTATAAAAAAATCCGATATGCAAGGTGGATCTTCCTTAACTCAGCAGTACGTTAAAAACGTTCTTATGATTAAGGCGCGAGAAGACAATGATCCTATTTCGGAATATCACGCAGCAGAAAGCACAGTCACCAGAAAACTGCGAGAGATGCTTATTGCTATTCAAATGGAAAAGAAGTATTCAAAGCTAGAGATTTTACAGGGATACTTAAATGTTGCACAGTTTGGTAGTAATAATCTTTACGGTGTAGAAACTGCTGCAAAACGATACTTTAACACTACGGCCGCTAAGCTTAATCTTGTTCAGTCGGCAACAATCGCAGCAATTACAAAGAATCCTTCTAGATACGATCCTTCCATTGAAGAAAATTGGCCAGAATCGCAAAAGCAGAGGAATATTGTTCTTGATTTAATGCTTAGGCAGAATTTTATAACCCAAAAAGAGCATGACGACGCGGCTGCAATTCCTATTAAAGATACTCTTAATATTCAGCACGAAGTTGCAAACGTTGGCTGCCAGGCTGCTGGAGATGCTGCATTCTTCTGCGATTATGTTACTAAAAAAATATTGAATTCCCGCGAGTTTGGAAAGACCACTGTTGCGCGTCAAAAGCTTCTTAACGAAGGCGGATTAGACATTTACACAACAATGGATATTCTTGCAAACTCTACCGCAATGGATACTGCTAGAGCCACTGTTCCAATTCACGATCCAAGCGGCTTTGAAGTGTCAATTGCCGCTATTAAGCCTGGAACTGGAGAAGTGCTTGGCTTTGGAAGCAATCGCATTTACGATGCGACTGATGCAGCAAAGTCCGACCCTACACACACTGCTATTAACTACGCTGTAGACGAGCGCGACGGCGGCGGCTTAGGCTGGCAGATTGGTTCTACGTGGAAGCCGATTAACATTGTTGCTTGGCTGCTTGCTGGAAAGTCAATCAATCAGTCTCTAAGAACAAGCATGCTTTATAACAACACTGATTTCTCTTGCGCAAGATATCGCGGAATAGGGCGTTGGTCTGTTCAAAACTCTGGCGGCGGTAGTGTTAGCCCAGAAACTCCTTTAATGGGTCTTGTTCATTCTCACAACACCATTCAGGCTGCAATGGGATCTCAGCTTAAGCTTTGCGCTGTTGCAGAAGCGGCTAGAACATTGGGGTATCACAATTCTCCGTTAGGTCAAGAAGACGTGTTTTCTAAAAACTCGTTCAACCCGCCTATGTTGATTGGTGCTGTGCAGGCTTCGCCGCTTACAATGGCAAATGTTTATGCAACGATTGCTGCTGATGGAGTTCAATGCGACCCTATAGCCATTAAGCGCGTAGTAGATAAGAATGGCAAGCGTTTAAGAGTTCCAAGTGCTAATTGCCATCAGGCAATACCAAAGAAGGTTGCTCAAACAACAGCATACGCCATTAATCAGGGCGTTGTTCAGCCAACTGGTGTTGCACATATGGCTCAGCTAGAAGGCGGACGCAAGACGTTTACAAAAACTGGTACTAACGAAGACTTTTACATGGCAACAGCTGGATTTGTGCCAAATAAGGTTTCTGCCTTTGTTGCTATTGGAAACGCCGAGGTTCAAAAGAGCTTTAACAACATGAGGATTAATGGCGTCTACCACAGCACATGGTATGGTACCTACATCGCTATGCCTGCTTGGAAAAAGTTTATGGACGCGTACCTAAAGGCATCTAACACTCCTATGGATAACGATTATGGAAAGCCAGATCCAAAGTTTATGGCTGGCGGAAAAATGCCGTTAACTACAGAAGAGATGCGCAAACAGTACGAACTTCAGCAGCAGCGTGATAGAGAAGAAGAAGCACGTAGGCAGGCTGCTCAAGAACAGAGCCAAGATCAAAGCCAGCAGGGTTCGGATTCTAATCAGCAAGATTCGTCGCAGAGCCAGCAAGGTGTGCAAAACTACTACTACAGGCAAGATGCTACTACAAATGGCCGTTATGCAACGGGTGATGGTAGGCAGAATCAGTATTACGGTGGAACCAGCAATAGGTATGGATCCAACTCGTATTACGGAGGAAACCGCTAGGCTACGCTAACCTGCGTTAGGCTAGACTAATCTATGTTAGTTTAGCCTAATCTGCGTTAATCTACGTCTACTCCAACGGCGTCTGCAACGCTATTAAAGCCGTCTTCTTTAAGTAGTTTTGCAAGACCGCGCTTTAAGGTTGTAATCTGCTGAGGGCCTCTGTACATAAGAGAAGAAACGAACATGACTAAATCAGCTCCGTTTCTAATCTTTTGATAAGCCTGATTTGCGGTAAATACTCCGCCGATTCCAGCAATAGCAAAGCGATTGCCAAACTCGCTTCTAGTTCGCCTAATAAGCTCATTGCTTGCGCTGTAAGTTGGAGATCCAGAGATTCCACCTTGCCAATCTGCAGGAATGTTTAGTCCATCGCGATTCTTGCGCAAGTTTGCAATGCTAACTCCATCAACCTTATGCGCGCTCAGAACGTCTAGCAAAGACTTAAACTGAGGCCATCCGCCCTTTAGGTTTAAAGGCATTTTTACAAGAGTTGGCTGAGGGCGCTTAACTTTATCTAAAACGTTAAACAGCTTATCTAGAGCTTCTGGCTGGTTAAAAGGTTCGCCAACCATAGTGTTTGGGCAAGAAATGTTTACTTCAATCATCGAGCTTTTACCGCTTGCACGCTCCATAGATATGCGATAATCTTCAATACCTTCGTCTAAATCTCCAACAAGATTATCGTTTGTGCGCGCAATGCTAACGGAAATCTGCATGCTTTTAGCGTTAGTCCAGGCTTTTTCTACTCTAGGAATAACAAGTGCGCTGCCGTCATTTGCAAGGCCAGCATGAACCAGTAAGGAATCATATTCTGGAAGTCTATGATACCAAGGCTTGGCATTGCCTGCGCAAGGGCGAGCGGTTGTGGAGCCAACTGTCTCAAACCCAAAACCAGCATTGTCTAGAACCGTGCACAAATCGCAGTTTTTATCGAGTCCTGCGCTTAAGCCAAATGGATTTGCAAAATCCACTCCCATAACTTGAGTCTCTAAAACCGGGTCGGTGTAGTCGAGCATTTGGCGCAATAGCCACATTAATCCAGGAATGCGCTCGCTTGTTTTGCAAAATGCAATCATGCGGTCGTGCGCCTCGTCTGGCGGAATGTTAAACACTAAGTGCGGCTTAATAATGTGCTTGTAGCTAAAAGTAAATAAATCCGTTGCAGCAAGGTTCACAGCATTGTGTAATGAATTTTCAGATACATAACTCATGATTCAATACTATCTAACTTTGCGCATTTTGCAATTTTTCCCGAGAATGTACCAAAAAACACCTAAATCACGTACAAAAGTGCGCGACGACCTGCCTTTTCGCTTGAGAAGCGTAGCGCGCGAACGGTTTTCCTTTTTGGTGTGTAGGAGGGCTGGCTAATTCTTGTCTCACAACGCTTCGCCTCTTACGTGTTGTCTGTTGTTGCGGTTGTTCCGATTTGGCTTTGATTTTGTTTTTGGCTGAAGTTTGTTTGTAGGCGTGCGCCACTGGATTATTTGGTATCGGCTGCCGCTCTTATACTGTTCGACCAAGAATCACCCAGCCCTCTTGCATGCTTGAACAATTTCGTATCGCTAGTCGCCTGAGATTCTCGATTTTTCTTGCTGCTTCAGCGAATCACCATTTCATGCTGAGGTTCGCTTCATCCGCTGCGAAAAATCTCGAATCTCCACCTCACTTGGCGTAACCTGCGTAATCATGTGGTGCGCGAGCGATATTTCCGACTTTGTTGCTCAACACGCCGATTTTTAGCAACATTCTCTGCAAATCGTTTTTACCTATTTGTGTGGGGCATGTGCTAGTCTCTGTTAGTTCATGACTTTTCACCGATTCGTTTAATCGAATTGTTCAATCATAGATACGAAAGGCTATTGTGCCAAATACTCATTACGCTGCGTCAAGTGCGTCTAATAGCAAGCGCGAATCTAAAAAAACTGGTGTTGCAAAAAAGCGCGGTCAGCATAAATCGGCGCGCAATCCGTTTGAATACAGAGAATCTAGTAAGAGGCGCGGTGCAAATCACGATTTTAACGCGCGAAAGAATCGCAATCGCAAGGCAGACAAAGCCAGAAGTCGCGCGCGAGAAAAAGCTTTGCAGTACGAAGAGATGGCGATTAAAGAAGCTGAGCAGGACTTTGGCAAACAGGACTTTGGCAAGCGTGATTTTGGCAAGCGTGACTTGAATAAGCAAAATCCACAGAATCCACAGATTGCAAAAAACTCCGTAATGATTCCAGATTCCGCAATTGAATCGCGCGAAAACTACGAAGATGACGTTACTTTTGAGCAGCTTGGCGTTCCGCAGCCTTTGGTGGAAGTTCTGCGTGCAGACGGCAAAACAACGGCTTTTCCAATTCAGCAGGCGACTTTGCCAGATTCTTTGCAAGGCGCAAATATTTTAGGGCGTGGAAGAACTGGTAGCGGCAAGACTCTTGCATTTTCTATTCCGCTTGTTGCGCGATTGGCTGAAAATTTTGTTGATTTGATTAAAACTGGAAAAAAGCGCGGTTCACGCGATTTGCGCGATTCGCACTCCGCCGACGCTGCCAATAGCGCTCCAGCCGCACCACGCGCAATGATTCTTGCTCCAACTCGCGAGCTTGTTCATCAAATAGACGACGTAATCGCCCCTCTGGCGGCTGCTTACGGCATGAAAACTGTAACGGTTTATGGCGGCGTGAGTTACAGGCGGCAAACGGCGCCTCTTAAGCAGGGTGCGCAAATCGTAGTGGCATGCCCAGGGCGATTAGAGGATTTGCTTCGTCAAGGTGCGTTAACTCTTGAAAAGGTGATGGTAAGCGTTTTGGACGAGGCCGACGAAATGGCGGATATGGGCTTTCTTCCAGCTGTTACGCGACTTTTGGAGCAGACTAATCCAAACGGTCAGCGCATGCTGTTTTCGGCCACTCTCGATAAGCAGGTTGGAAATATTGTAGATCAGTTCCTTCCAAATGCGATTGTTCACGCGGTAGACGATGCGGATTCGCAAGTAGATACAATGACACACCACATTTTTGGCGTATCTGCGGCAGATAAGTACGAGGTTTTGCGAAAGCTTGCTTCGGGCAAAAAGCGCGCAATATTCTTTACGCGCACAAAGTATCAAGCTAAGAACATGGCAAAGAAGTTTGTGCAACAAGGAATTCCTGCGGTTGATTTGCAAGGAAACTTATCGCAGAATCAGCGCGATAGGCATATGAGTGTTTTTGCTAGCGGAGATGTGCGCGTGCTTGTGGCTACAGATGTTGCGGCGCGAGGCATTGACATTAGCGACGTGGCACTTGTTGTACAAACCGAGCCGCCAGAGGATCCAAAGTCCTTCTTGCATAGGTCGGGGCGTACGGCGCGCGCGGGCGAGTCGGGCGATGTTGTGACTCTTGTGTTACCGAATCAAAAGCGCGCTGCGCACGTTATGTTAAGGCGTGCGGGCATTAAGGCAAAGGCGCAAGACGTTAAGCCTGATTCGCCAATTTTGCAAGATATTGTTGGCGATTTGGCGGATTTGCAAGAGGGCTGGAGTATGCCAGAGCCGCCGCAACCAAAGCGAAAAGTTAGGCGCTACGACCGACCTTCGCGCTTTAAGCGTAGCGCGCGAAGGTAATTCGGAGCGCTGAGCTTGCTTAAGGTTGAAAGCACGGTGTGCTTTCAACGCAAGCGAAGACGTGAGCGCGCTGTAACGCGCGAACGATGACCTGCCTTGTAGCGCGCTGTAACGCGCGAGTGATGTTCCCGATTTTGTTGTTCAAAACGCTGTAAATCGCTACAAAGTGCGGAGTTGTTTTCCGCTGTTCGTACGTGATTTAGGTCAAATTTGGTACAAAACCCGTCAACTAACTAAGTGCCGACTATTTGCGCTACTTGCTTTGGCCTTTTCCAAATGCACGCAAACGAATTCCATTCCAGTCTTCGCTAACTGTTAAAGGCGTTGCGGCGTTCATACCAGCCGTCATGGCTGCTGCTTGAACAGTGCTCGAACTTGGAGAACCCGCGCGCCCTGGCTTAGGTGTTAAAACCCACATTGGCGCGCTGCTGTTCAACATGTTTGTTGCATCCATAATAGTGTCTGCCAACTCGTCTTCGTCGTCTCCGTCGCGCCACCAAATAATAACGCCGTCAACAGAAGAGTCGTAGTCTTCGTCAACAAGTTCTTCGCCAGTTAATTCTTCGATACTGCTGCAAATTGCATCGTCAACGTCATCGTCCCATAGCCACTGCTGTACGATGTCTCCAGGTTGGAATCCAAATTCTTCTGCATGTTGAAAAGCTGTCTGTTCCACGTGACTCAATATATCAAAGTGCCAAGAATTTGCGCGACTCGCCATAGCTTCACTTTTGCCACCTTGAGACACGCCTGGAAAATCGCCAGAAACCGTAAAATCACTATATCTAGTTTGTTTTTTATTCAAGTTGCCCTAGATATTGTGCATGCAATGGGCTATAGTAGAGCAAGTTGTTGCGAATCATAAGGCGATTTGCGCTGCAAAATATACGGTAAATGGAGAAAGGTCTGTAGAATGCAGGTCTCTGGTATGACTTTAGAAGATGAAGCTTTGCAGGACGAAGCTTTGGCCGATTTTAGTGGCAATAACTCTTCCGCTGAATCTTCCAAGAAATCTCGCGTACAGGTTGAAAAGCGCGATGGTCGCGTTGTTGATTTTGACCCAATGAACATTATTATGGCCATTAAGGCTGCTTTTAAGGATTTGCGCAAAGACGTTGGTCCTCAAGAAGAGCAGATGATTCGCGATATTACAGATCATATTGAAGCCGAGATTCAAGACCGCTACAATGGCCCTGCAAAAATCGAAGATATTCAGACTCTTGTTGAGCATGGTCTTATTGAAAATCACCTTTACGAAGTTGCGCGCTGCTACACAAGCTACCGCCTAAACAGAGATATTGATCGCGCTAAGGCAACAGATATTAATGAAGCTGTTAATCGCCTTGTAAACCGCGATGAGTCGCTTGTGCGCGAAAATGCCAACAAGGATTCCAACGTTTACGCCACTCAGCGAGATTTGCTTGCTGGCGCTGTTTCTAAGGCTTCCGCGTTCTCTATGCTTCCTCACGCTGTTTCTAACGCGCATATGAAGGGCGATATTCACTTCCACGATGCCGATTATTCGCCATTTACCTGCATGAGCAATTGCTCGCTTCCAGATTTTGGGAACATGCTTGCTAAGGGATTTGCGCTTGGTAACGCCATGATGGATAGCCCAAAGTCTATTGGCACCGCCGCAACTCAGGTTACTCAGATTATTAAAGACATTGCAGGTGCGCAGTATGGCGGCCAAACTGTGAACCGTGCAGACGAGATGCTGGAGCCTTACGCTAAGTGCGATTACGACAAGAACCTTGCTATGGCTCAAGCCATGATTCCAGATTCCACGCCAATCGAAGTTGCTAAGGCCATGATTGACGGCTTAAAGGCTCAGGAGCCTAAGAATCTTCATTGCGCAGATAGGGATCCGCTTCCAGAAGACACTCCTTTTGACGAGAATTTGAGCGAGTTGGATCAGCTTCGCGAGGTTTACGCAAAGATAATGACCCGCAAGGCGATTTACGACGCTATGCAAACAATGGAATATCAAATCAATTCCAACCGCGTTTCTAACGGCCAGACTCCGTTCGTAACCGTCGGTTTTGGTCTTGGTACGTCTTGGTTTGCTCGCGAAATTCAGCGCGCTATTTTGCTGAATCGTATTCGCGGACTCGGTAAAGATCGTCATACTGCTATCTTCCCTAAACTTGTGTTTACTATTAAGCACGGCGTTAACGCAGATGCAGGCGATCCAAACTACGATTTAAAGCAGCTTGCGCTTGAGTGCTCTACAAAGCGTATGTACCCAGACGTTGTGTTCTACGAGAACATTGTTAAGATTACTGGATCCTTTAAGGCTCCTATGGGTTGCCGATCCTTCCTTCAGGGTTGGGTTGATCCAAAGACCGGCAAAGACGTGGAAGACGGCCGCATGAATCTTGGCGTTGTAACAGTTAACGTGCCTCGCATTGCGCTGGAATCTCACGGAGACGTAAACCGCTTCTGGAAGCTGTTTAACGAGCGCATGGAAGTAGCGCATCAGGCTTTGCGATTCCGCATTATGCGTTGCAAGCAGGCAACTCCTGTAAACGCTCCAACTCTGTTCCGCTACGGCGCGTTTGGGCGCTTGGGTGCCAACGAAAGCGTGGATCAGCTGTTCCGCAACGAGCGCGCAACGGTTTCGCTTGGCTACATTGGTCTGTATGAAGCTACATCCGTGTTCTTTGGCAAGGATTGGATGCAAGATCACAGCTGGAACGAAGACGGCAAGCAGTTTGCGCTTTCTATGGTTCGCCGCATGAATCAGCTTTGCCAGCAGTGGTCGAAGGCAGAGGGATACCACTACTCGGTATATTCCACTCCTGCTGAGTCTTTGACGGATCGCTTTAACCGCATGGATCGTCAGAAGTTTGGCCGTATTGAAGGCGTTACCGATCACGACTTCTACACCAACTCCTTCCACTACCCAGTGTGGTTGCAGCCAACTCCTATGGAGAAGCTCCGCTACGAGGTTGACTTCCCGTACTTTGCTTCCGGCGGATTTATTAACTACTGCGAGTTCCCATGCTTGCAGGCAAATCCTAAGGCTTTGGAGGCTGTTTGGGATTATGCTTATAAGATTGGCATTGGCTACTTGGGTACGAACACTCCGATTGACCATTGCTTTGTTTGCGGATTCCAGGGCGACTTTGAGCCAACTAAGGAAGGTTTCCGCTGCCCAGAGTGCGGCAACAGTGACCCAGATAAGTGCAACGTAACCAAGCGTACTTGTGGCTACTTGGGCAATCCTGTTCAGCGCCCAATGGTTCACGGTCGTCACGAAGAGATTGCTCACCGCGTAAAGCACATGTCGGGCGAAACTGGCCATGTTATTCTTAACAATGGCGAATCGCGCGAATGGTACGAGGAGACTAAGTAGCGCGTAGAATTGCGGCAAAAGTCGCGGCATAAAATCGCATAAAATAAAGTAAAAGCTAGGCTAAATTACTAAAAAGGTTGGAACCATGGCTCACATAAGTTTGCACGATTTTGCACCTGCAGACGTTAACCGCGGGCCTTGGATTCCAACCTCTCTTTCTAATAATCCGCGCGCAGGGCAGTGGTCCAGTGAGCGCATGAGCAAGGGCATGATTGCGGATTATAAGCGATTTCTTATGACGGACGGCGAAGGAATCCGTTGCTCGCTGTACGTTTCTGGTTGTCCGTTTCATTGCGTTGAGTGCTATAACGAGTCGATTTGGGATTTTCGTGCGGGCTATCCGTACACGCAAAAGCTTGAAGACCAGATTATGGAAGATTTGGCACTTCCGTACGTGCAAGGTTTGACGCTTCTTGGCGGCGAGCCGCTGCTTAACACTGGCATTTTGCTGCCACTTTGCAAGCGTATTCGAAGCGAATTTGGCAATACTAAAGACATTTGGAGCTGGACTGGCTACACCTGGGAAGAGCTTATGCGCAAAGGCGAGACTCCAGACAAGCTTGAGTTGCTTCGCTACATTGACATTCTTGTTGACGGAAGATATATGAAGAATCTTCACGATTCGCTGCTGCAATTCCGCGGGTCTAGCAATCAGAGGATTATTGACGTGCCAAAGTCGCTGGAAAATCCGAGTGAGCCGCCTGTAATCTGGGAAAAGCTTCACGATCAGGAGCGTTTTATTCCGTCGATTTATGGAAAAGATAGAGCGTCGGGTGAGGGCGATGCTTCGTAATCCTATTGAATGCGCCACACATACGATATATTTAACAATGTTTGCGGACGATTATAAGAATGCATACATATACACATGTTAAGCTAAATATAATTAACCTAGTAACATCTGTATTGCAAACTGTCAAAAGAATTATGCTAACTATGCTCATAAATACTGTAACTAAACGATAGATAGTTTGGTATGTTTTTTCTTTGCATAAATATAAAAGATAGATTAGTAATATTAATAGGACGAATGCTTGAATGGTGAGACTAACAGTATTAATACAAGTGTTATCGTCTTTTAAGTCCTTCAATTGTTTAAAGAAATAAATAGCTGACGAAATATAACAAAGCAGCGTTATTGGCAGTAGAACTACGTGTTTGCTGTTCATATTGTTCCTCACATAATTGTTGATATTAATAGTGGAAATTCTCACTGCAAGTCGACACGAATGCCTTTCTGCTGTGCTACAGCGCCAACTATCTTTGTGTTACTCATAAGTTTCTTCTTGGGTGTTGGCTTGAACTTGCAATGATAGTAAAAAGATATGGATAATGCTACTGAGCAAGTAAGTATTCTATTAATAGCTTTTTTATATTCATAACAGTACCTCTTTATACATGCGAATATACATTCTTTCACTATATAATTTTTATAAGATGAAATCAATCGTTGTTTATAATTTGAATGTGTAGAAGCACTTTTTCGTATGTGATTTGTCTGTATACTACTATGTCAAAGATTCATCTATTTATGCATTTGGTAATGAAGTAACTCAATACGGAAATGCGCCATGCGCAATAATTCAAATATGTATTTGAAGAAGTGATATTATTAAACCTACATATGACGTTATGTAGGGGAAGGGATGCAATGGCGGAGAAAGTAACGCGTAAATCGTCGAAGCAATCAAGAAACCGCGCCGATCGTGCTCCTCACGCCTTACGTACCATTCTTTATTCTTTGAAAAACTATCGCCTGCTTGGCGCTCTTACTTCCGTATCAATTATTTTTGAAGCAGCGATGCAAATAATTATTCCGTCAGTAATGTCGAATCTTATTGATTTCGGCATTGTAACGCGCTCCAATTCCGCTTCTTGGTATTACGGTTTGCAGCTTCTTCTTTTTGCAGCGCTTTCCGTGATTGCTGGCGTTATTTCGGGTATTTGCTGCGCGCATTCTAGTGCCGGTTTTGGTAGAAGTTTACGGCACAATATTTTTGCGCGACTGCAGCTTTTAAGTTTTTCTGATTTAGATAAGTTTTCTACCGGCACGATTGTGACTCGCATGACGAGTGATGTGTCGAATGTGCAGTTTGCTTACCAGCTGATTATTCGCTCAGGTGTTCGTAGCGTTGTGATTATTGCGGCAGCGTGGTGGTTTACTTTTTCAATTAGTCCTGCTATTTCTTGGGTTTTTCTTAGCTTTGTGCCGATTGTTGGTTTGATTGGTGCTGTTGGTGCTGCAATTGTTGCGCCTAGATTTATGCGAATTTACCGCATGATTGACGAGATGAATAATCAAGTTGGTGAGAATTTGCATAATATTCGCGTTGTGAAGTCTTATGTGCGCGCTGACTACGAAAATAGCCGTTTTATGCGTATTTCGCACAAGATTTACCAGCATTTTCTTAATGCTGAGTACGTGCTTAATTACAGTATTCCGCTGTTTAATTTGTGCTTTTATGCTGGAATGTTGCTTATTGCGTGGATGGCTTCGCATGAGATTGTTGCTTCCGGAAATAATCCTGCGTTTGGCTTAACTACAGGAAATCTTGCGGCTTTGGTTGTGTATGCGTTGCAAATTTTGTTTGCGCTCGCGAATTTGGTTGCAGTTTTTGTTATGTCTGTAACTGCGCGCGCTTCTATGCATCGTATTGCAAATGTTTTACAATCGCATAACACGGAGTATGTTGCTAAAAATCCACTTACCACTCTTGCAGATTCTTCTATTCGCTTTAATAATGTTGATTTTACATACGCTAGTGGGGATTCATCTTCGGCTGCTGGCGATTCTTCCAGCGAGCATAATGGCGTCTTTTCTAAAGATAAGCAGGAAATTTTACACAATATAAACTTGAGCATTCCTTCTGGATCTACCGTTGGTATTGTTGGCGCAACAGGTAGTGGAAAGTCCAGTCTTGTGCAGCTGATTGCGCGCCTTTACGACGCTACAAAAGGCGACGTTTTTGTAGGTGGAGCCAACGTTCGCGATTATAATCCAGCAAGTTTGCGCGAAGAAATAGGCGTTGTTTTGCAGAAAAATCTTCTGTTTAGCGGCACAATTGCAGAAAATCTTCGTTGGGGAAGTAAGGATGCTAGTGATGAGGATTTGCGAGCGGCATGCCAAATTGCTTGCGCAGACGAGTTCATTAACGATTTGCCGGAGACTTACAACACTCATATTGAGCAGGGTGGCAAGAATATTTCCGGCGGTCAGCGTCAGCGTTTGTGCATTGCTCGCGCGCTTTTAAGAAAGCCTAAAATTCTAATCCTCGACGATTCAATGAGCGCGGTTGATATGAAAACGGATGCTAAAATTCGCGAAGGATTGAAAAAGTTTATGCCTGATTCTACGCAAATTATTGTTGCTCAGCGCATTTCTTCAATCGAGCACGCGGATATTATTGTTGTTTTGCAAAACGGCCGCATACTTGCTCAAGGCTCTCACAGCGACTTAATTAACTCTTGCGAACTTTATAAAAATATGGCGGAATCTCAAGCAAAAAGTCGCGTGCAAAGTCAAGAAAATATTGCTATTGCGGAAGAAGGTGCTGAATAATGTCTGCAGATAAAAAAGTTTCCGCAATCAACTGGCCCGTGCTTAAACGACTCGCTTCCTGCGTGCTTGCTTATCGCGCAAAAGTTTTCGTAATCATATTTGCGATTATTGTAAGTTCTATTGTTCAAGCTGCATGCGCAATGTTCTTGCAATCTATTGTGGACGTGTATATTCTTCCGCTTGTTGGCAAGCATAATCCAGATTGGATGCCGCTTGTGCGCATGATTATTCTTATGGCAAGCGTTTACGTAATTGGCGTGTTTAGCTGCTGGCTGTGGAGCAGGTTGGTTGCGAACGTGTCGGAAAGTGTTATGCGCGATTTGCGTAACGCTATGTTTAAGCACCAACAGAAGCTTTCGCTTAAATACCTTGATTCTCAAGGCTACGGCGATGTTATGAGCCGCTACACTAACGATACGGAAGTGCTTAGGGAAGCGATTTCGTGGGCTTTTCCAGACTCGTTTTCTGCGCTTATTTCTATTACGGCAGCTTTTGTGTCTATTATGTGGCTTTCGCTTCCTGTGGCAGCGTTTGTGGCAGTTTTTACTGTGCTGCTTCTATTTTTAGTCCGATTCATGCTTAAGCGTTCGGGCAGTCTTTTTAAGCAATTCCAGAGCGCTTTGGGTGAGCTTAATAAGTATGTAGAAGAAGCGGCAACAGGCAGTAAAATTATTAAAATTTTCAATCACGAAGAAGTTGCGCTTAAAAAATTAGATATTTGTGTTGAAAAAGTGCAAAAAATTTCGGCAAGTGCTAATTCTTACGCAAATAATGTTATGCCGGTAATTAGTAACGCAAGTTATCTTCTTTATGTGCTTATTGCTTTGCTTGGCGCGTGGGCTGTTTCTGCAGGTTTTCCAACTTTTGGTCTTGCAAACTCTGGTCCTTTGACTATTGGAACGCTTATAGCTTTGCTTACTCTTTCACGCGCGTTTATTAATCCTATTGGCGAAATTACGATGCAATTAAATTCGCTTATGATGGCTTTGGCTGGAGCGTCGCGCATTTTTGAGCTTCTTGACGAAAGTCCGGAGGAGGATTCTGGCACAGTTCGTTTAGTAAAAGTTAGAGTTGCGCAGACTGCAGAAACTCTTGCTGCTGAATCTACTTTTGACGTTTTACAAGAAGTTGACGAAAAAGAAGAGGGCGCTAATATTTACTGGGCTTGGAAGAGAGCAAAGCAAGATAATGGCAATAAAGCTACTCAGCGCGCTAAAAGCTTAAGCGAAATGGCTCAAGAAGTGGTTTTGCGCGCAAAGCGCGACGCTCTAACTTCTAAAGACGGCCGTTACACTCTTCTTCGCGGAGACGTGCGATTTACGGATGTTGTGTTCGGGTATGACCATGAGAAGACGGTTTTGCACGACATTACTTGGTTTGCAAAACCGGGTCAAAAAGTTGCTTTAGTTGGAGCGACGGGTGCTGGAAAAACTACGATTGCGAATTTGCTTACGCGTTTTTACGATATTGATGACGGTCAGATTTTGTACGACGGAATTGACGTTCGTGATATTTGTAAAACTGATTTGCGTTACGCTATTGGTACAGTTTTGCAAGATGTGAACTTATTTACTGGCAGCGTTATGGATAATATTCGTTACGGTCGCCTTGATGCAACTGACGAAGAGTGCGTAGAAGCTGCTAAATTAGCGCATGCTGACGCGTTTATTTCGAATCTTCCAGATGGCTACAATACGCAGCTTAAAAACGGTGCAGAAGAGCTTTCTCAAGGCCAAAAGCAGCTGATTGCCATTGCGCGTGCGGCTGTTGCAAATCCTCCTGTTTTAATTTTGGACGAAGCTACTTCTTCGATTGATACGCATACTGAGGCTTTGGTGCAACATGGCATGGATTCGCTTATGGAAGGCAGAACCGTGTTTGTTATAGCGCACAGGCTTTCTACTGTGCGAAATGCGGATGTGATTATGGTTTTGGACCATGGACGAATTGTTGAGCGCGGACCGCATGAAGATTTGATGAAAAAGCGCGGCGAATATTATCAACTTTGCACGGGTGCAATTGATTTGGAGTAATAAGCCTGATATTCCGCGGCAACACGCCGAACACGCCTAGAGCTTGCATTTTGGCGTGGATTCTGTAAGATAGTGACTCGGCTGTTCGATGGAACAAAGCCACGGCCCCGTAGCTCAGTTGGTTAGAGCGCCGCCCTGTCACGGCGGAGGTCACCGGTTCAAGTCCGGCCGGGGTCGCGATTAGTAAAGGCCCGGTTCGCCGGGTTTTTTATTCATCATGGCTCTGTAGCTCAGTTGGTAGAGCGAGCGACTGAAAATCGCTAGGTCAGCGGATCGATCCCGCTCGGAGCCACAAGTTGAAACAAAAAACGCGCAGCATTTTTGCCGCGCGTTTTGCTTATATAGTCAATCTATTAGCAAATCTATTAGTCAATCTGCTTCCAAGACTCAACATCAATATGATGCTGTGGGTTTGCTTGCCAAGCCGCCCAAGCCGACTCAACGATTTCTTTAACGCTGTAGCTAGCATGCCAGCCCATCTCTTCGTTAATTCGCTTTGGACTTCCAATAAGCTGTGGAGGGTCTCCAGCCCTACGTCCTAAAATCGCCTCTTTAAATGGCAATCCAGTAACGCGTCTAACCTCGTCTACAATCTGACGAACCGAAGTTCCCTTGCCCGTACCAACGTTAAAAGCGTCGTACTTGCGCTCATCGCGATCCAAATAAGTAAGAGCCGCAATGTGTGCATCTGCAAGATCCGAAACGTGAATGTAGTCGCGAATGCAAGTGCCGTCGGCAGTAGGGTAGTCGCTGCCAAAAATCGCAGGTGCTTTTCCTCGTTGCAATCTATCTAAAAGCATAGGAATTAGATTCAAAATTGCAGGATCTTCTAACTCCACAGGGCCACATCCAGCAACGTTAAAGTAGCGCAATGCGCAGAATCGAATTCCGTATGTTTTTTCGCAAGCGCGAGCCATCCATTCGCCAAAAAGCTTAGTTTGGCCGTATGGGTTAATTGGCAGCATTGGCACAACGTCTTCTGGAACAACATCTACTGGCGGCTCGCCGTACGTGGCTGCGCTAGACGAAAACACAAGTTTTTTAGCTCCGCTTTGGCGCATTCCTTCTAGAACGTTAAGCATGCCGTTAATGTTCTGCTGGTAGTACCATAGCGGCTTTTCTACGGACTCGCCAACCTGCTTTCGCGCAGCAAAATGAATTACGGAGTCAACGTTGTTCTCCTTCATTATTTGCGCAAGTCGCGCTCCTGCGTCTGGGGAAGCAATGTCCATTCCGTACAGTCGCGTGCCTTCAATCCTTGTAGGCTTTCCGTAGCTTAAATCGTCTACAACCACAACGTTTTGCTTGGCTTGGTGAAGAGCGTGTACAACGTGTGCGCCAATGTATCCACATCCGCCTGTAACTAGAACAGTCATTGTTTACCTTGTTACCTTTCTGGTATTTATCTGCTTATATCTTGTTATCTGCATGCTGGCACGATTTATTTGCAAATCGGTTTGCAGAATGTATTTTGCAGAATGTTATAGGGAAATTATAGCGCTTGAATAATATTGGGCGCGTGTTTAATGTGCGCTGTTTTGCGCGTTTGGTATTATGCGTTGAGTTGTGATTTAACTTGTAATTCGATTTGTGATTCAACTTGCAGTTTAATTGCGTATGCATGCGAATAAGGAAGATTGGCTAAAATGGACGATTTTAATGTAGATAGCGCAAGTGGCGATTTGCCTAATGGCAACTTGCTCGAGCCTAAACAAACTAATGCCGCCGCAAGGGTTATTCTTTCGTTTGTTCGCAGGTCTGCCAGGCTGGACGCTCGTTTAGAAAAGGCCAAGCAGCGCTACTCGGGCATGTATTTACTAGACATTGCAGATGGCGTTGGGTCTTTGCGTGTAAAAAGCGATTTATGCGTGGACTCGGCATGGATTGAGGCCAATTGGGGAAATGTTAATCCGCTGATTGTAGAAATTGGTTCGGGTCAGGGCGAAAACATTGTGGCGGCAGCTGCGGCGAATCCGAATATGAATTTTCTTGCTTTAGAAGTTTATGATCCAGGCGTGGCTCATACCATGCTTTTGGCGGGAAAACAGGATTTGCAGAATCTACGAATTGCGCAGGTTAATGCTCCCGATTTTCTTGCGGCTTGCAAAAGTAACGTTTTGGCAGAAGTTTGGACATTTTTCCCAGATCCTTGGCCTAAAATGCGTCATCACAAGCGCCGAATTGTTCAGCCAGCTTTGGCGCAGTCTGTGCATAATGCGCTTGTTTCGGGCGGAGTTTGGCGAATTGCTACAGATATTGAAGATTACGCGTTGCATGTTCACGAGGTTATGGATTCTTTGGCGTGCTTTAAAAACGCTGGCGATTTGCGCGTGAGCCTGCCTACGGAGCATGTTGGCAAGGGAAATGCTCAAGATGCTGCGGATTTGCCGCATGCTGATTTTGTTGAGTCGCAGCGATTTGATGGGCGTGTTTTAACTAATTTTGAGCGCAAGGGATTGGAAGCTGGGCGCGTAATCCACGATTTGACTTATGTTGCTAAAAAGTAGATTGCAGGTTTGATTCTTGCGGTTTGATTCTTGCGGTTTGATTCCCGCGGATTTCTGCTTGATTCCCGCTCGATTGCTATGTGTGCTTGCGTTGATTTTACGCACAACACGCCGCGATTTGCGTGTACGCTTAGTGAGTGTTAATATCATATGGTTTGGTTAAAGCCCCCTTCGTCTAACGGTTAGGACACCAGACTTTCAATCTGACAACAAGAGTTCGACTCTCTTAGGGGGTACAAGTTGCGCCGCTTTATTTGAGCGGCGTTTTAGTTTATTCCCATAATTCATCAACCCATTAATGGCGTGCAATTACCATAGTTTTGCTAGAATGGTTCAAATAATAATCAAAACAAAATACTCCAAAATGGGGCGGTTCAATCGCTGTATACGTTGAACCGTATTAAATAGTACAAGGGGCAAAAATGGCACTTATTCACGCTACGCAAGACGATTTTGAGAAGATTGCAAGCACCAACGAGGTAGTTGTTGTTGATTTTTGGGCCACTTGGTGCGGTCCTTGCCGTGCTTTTGGGCCGATTTTTGAGCAAGTGAGTGCAAAGTTTGACGATATCCCGTTTGTTAAGGTAGATATTGATCAGGCTCCCGAATTAGCCAGCGCAGCGCAGATTAAGGCCGTTCCAACGGTTATGGTGATTAAGCGTGGAGAGGTTATTTATCGCCAGGCAGGCGCTTTGCTTCCTGCGGATTTGGAGGATTTGGTTAATCAGGCAAAGTCCTACGATTCTAGCAGTGATTCTAGCAACGATTCAGGCAACGCCCCTAAGGCTAACGACTAGCGCATAAAAACATAGCGCGCGAAGCTAGGGAAAAGTGGCCTCTAGCCGTTGATTTTTAGCCCTTCTCTTTACGTAATATTACAATTGAATACACTGTGTGCAATCGCTGTTAAAGTCTGAGTGCACAGCTTTTAAGGTTTATCAAGGAGAGTTATGACAAGTCACAGAAAGAAAACTGTTACGCTTACCTCATTGAGCGCGCGTCAATGGGCAAGAGTTGCAGCGATTTTTGTTGGTGTTGTGTCTGTTATAGCTCTTGGAATTGTTTCTAGAAACTTTTATTCCAATTCCAAGCCTTATTCCGCAAAGTCTTACGTAACTGCTTATTCTGCAACAGATAGCGCAAATCAGGTTTCTCGTGGAGTCTACAGAAACTCGCTTAAGCCTGTTAAAAAGGGCGCAACTTCTTATGTTACAGTAAATATAAACGGTCATCATCGTGCGGTTTTTGGAACTGATTTTACAAACGTAAAGTCCGTTTTAGAGGCTGGAGATATAACTTTAGATTCGCATGATGTTGTTACGCCTTCTCTTGATTCAAAGGTTAGCGAGGCTACGGTTATAACCATTAAGCGCGCGGGCGCAAAGTTGGAGACTTCCGACGAGCCGATTGCGTTTAACACGGTTAAAAAAGAGACCGCAGCTCTTCCAAAAGGCACGGAAAAGGTTAAGGAACAAGGCGAGCCTGGCGTTATGGAAACAAGCAAAATTGTTACGCGTGCAGGCAAGAAGGTTGTTTCTTCCAACGTTTTTGTTTCCTTTGTTAAAAAGGCTCCAAAAGATAAGGTTGTTCTTGTTGGAACTGGTGGCGCTAGCGTAGATTCTGGTTTTGCCGCTTCCATTGGAACAACCGTTCCAGCTGGCGAGATGCAGGAGTGGGCACATTCCTGGCTGCTTTCAAACGGCTACAGCGAGGCCGATTTTACTGCTACCGTGTTTATTATTTCGCACGAATCTGGTTGGCGTGTAAATGCTATGAACCCTTCTGGCGCCTATGGTTTGCCTCAAGCTTTGCCTGGAAGAAAGATGTCTTCTATGGGTGCTGATTGGGCAACTAATTATCAAACTCAGCTTCGTTGGTTCTGGAATTATTGCAATGGCCGTTATGGTTCGATTCAGGGCGCCTACAGGCACTGGTTATCGCATAGAAGCTACTGATTTGGCGGATAATTAAGTGCCAAATAAATTTTTGAAATCTCTAGCTTCACTATTTTCTAAAATGACGATAACACCTAAACCATCAAGATTGTCTAAAACGCCTAAATTACCTAAATCACATAAATTATCAGAGTTGCCAAAGTTATCCGAGTTACATAAAAATAAGTTTGCTCATTTAAGCAGTGCTTTAGTTGGGGAGCAAGCGTATAAAAATAATCGCCTTACCCGCGCGGCTCTTGTATCCCTTGCAATCCTTACGTTTATAACGTTTATTGGTAATTTTGCGCAATTGCAGCTTACGGCCGCTTTGCCAACCATTGTTCGCGAATTTAACATTAGCGTTACTACGGGTCAGTGGCTTACCTCTATTTTTCAGCTGATTATGGCCATTATGGTGCCGCTTACCGCATTTTTGACTAGGCGATTTTCCACGCGTCAAATCGTTATATCGTCTATGGTTCTTTTTACGCTCGGCTCGATTATGGCTTGGCTTAGCAACGATTTTATTATGGCGTTGGCTGGCCGTACTTTAGAGGCGATTGGCACGGGCGTTATGTGGCCAGTGTTGCAGATTACAGTGTTTTCTGTGTATCCCGTAACGCGGCGCGGAATGGCTATGGGCAGTGTTGGTATGGCAATGAGTATTGCGCCTGCAATTGGCCCAACTGTTGGCGGTATGCAAACCGATTTTAACGGTTGGCGATCAATTTTCTTGTCGCTTAGCATTATTGGCGTAATTTCTATTGTTCTTTCCGCATTTTTCTTGCATAATTTTGGCGAGCAGGATCGCTGTGCCAAAGCTGACTTTTTCTCCGTTGGTCTTTCGATTGTTGGATTTGGCGGAGTGATGTTTGGCTTTACCAACATTGAAGCATACGGAATTTCTAGTGCGTTTTCTTGGGCGCCAATGCTTGTTGGTGCGTGTGGAGTGGCCTGGTTTGTTCTTCGCCAGTTGCGCGCAAGCTCTAATGGCAAGCAGCCACTTCTTGGAATTGGTGTGTTAAAAAATCGCTATTTTACCGTTGGTACGGCTTGCGCGTGCTTAACGTTCTTTGCTTTTAGCTCAATCATGGTTGTTATTCCGCTTTATATTCAGTCGGATCGCGGTTTTTCTGCCACTATGAGCGGTCTGGTGCTTTTGCCAGGCGCGTTTGGAATGGCCATTTCGCAGTATTTTGGTGGGCGCATGCTGGATCGATTTGGCGTGCGGCCAGTGGCAATGGCTGGATCGCTGATTTTGCTTTTTGGCACAGTTATGATGAGTCTTATTGATAGATACACTTGGATTTGGTGGATTTCAATATGGCAATTTACTCGTCAAATTGGCATGGGATTCTTGCTTATGCCAGTTACAACGTGGTCTTTAAATTGCTTGCAGCGCAGCGAGCTTGGAGACGGGTCGGCTGTTACTAACACAATGCGCCAGCTTTGGGGTGCGATTGGTGCGCCTGTTCTTGTTGTAACAATGGCCACTTTTACGCAGTGGCATCATGCGCTTACGGGTGTTGGGAGTGCGGATAACATTGCGGCAAGCATTTTTGGCGTGCAATGGACTTTGCGCATTAGTGCGATTATTACGGCTATTATGGCGTTGATTGTTATTTTTGGCGTTAAGGGAGAGGGCGCGGGTTCGGCGCATCAGCTTGCGCGCAAGGCGATTGACCGCATGCGCGTTTTGCATATTCCGCATGCTTCGGAGCATAAAGACGTTATGCACGATCATACGCATCATCAATACTGATATCTTTGCATATAATCTATTTTCCTTGCGTCTTTCCGCTTTTTGTTGCTAACACGCCGTTTTGAGCAACATTTTCGGGAAAATTTTCCTGATTTTGTAGTTCAACACGCCGTGAATCAGCTACAAACGCAGTACATAAACTCACATAAGTTATACCAAGCTAGGTAGAGATTCGAGATTTTTCGCAGCGGATGAAGCGAACCTCAGCATGAAATGGTGATTCGCTGAAGCAGCAAGAAAAATCGAGAATCTCAGGCGACTAGCGATACGCAATTGTTCAAGCATGCAAGAGGGCTGGGTGATTCTTGGTCGAACAGTATAAGAGCGGCAGCCGATACCAAATAATCCAGTGGCGCACGCCTACAAACAAACTTCAGCCAAAAACAAAATCAAAGCCAAATCGGAACAACCGCAACACAAGACAACACGTAAGAGGCGGAGCGTTGTGCGAATCGACGACTTCGAGCTGCATAGCGCGCGAGAAGTCACCTCGATTCGCTGAGCCGCTTAGAGCAGAAGCACTGCTTCTGCGCGGCGAAGGCGTGAGCGCGGCTAATCCGTGCGAACGCAGAAACACCCAGCCCTCCTACACACCAAATAGGAAAGCGCCATCGCGCAATACCAAGTAAGGATTGCGCATTTTTAAAAGCATTTGTTCGTTTTGGGGAATTTTGCCAGATTTTACGTGATTTTTGTTAAATACTTAACGTTTAGAGCTTAGAAACGCTCATTTGCGTTTGTTTTTTGCGTTTACTTGTGCGATAATGTTCACATGATTTCTTCACAGCGTCAACAATTGATTCTGAGCCGCCTTCGCACCAGGGGGGCCGTGCGTATTACCGCTCTTTCCAAAGAACTCGCCGTTTCTGCAATGACAATTCGCAGAGATATCGCAGAGCTTTCGGATCGCGGGCTTTTAAAGCGCGTACACGGTGGTGCTGTTACAACTAACACTCTTCTTTCGGAGCCGCTGTTTTCCGTAAAGTCGCAGATGGATATGGGGCTTAAGGATGCAATCGCCAGTAAGGCGGTAGATTATGTTCAGCCTGGAGATGTTATTGCTATCGGTGGTGGCACAACTGCGTACGTATTTGCGCAGCATCTGCTTGAGTCGCGTAGGGCGTCTGGAATCACGATTCTAACAAATTCAATTCCAGTTGCGGAGCTTGTTCAAGCGCTTGAGTCCAAAGATATTGAGGTTATTGTTACAGGTGGCGTTATTACGCGTTCCAATTCCCTGGTTGGCCCTATTGCAGATAAGGTTGTTTCGTCTTTGCGTGTAAACACCGTATTTTTGGGCACGCATTCCGTTAGCTTGCCGCGCGGATTCCTTATGCCAAATTCGCTGGAAGCCGCTACAGATATGGCTTTGATGGATATTGCGGATCGCACGATTATATTAACGGATCACACTAAGTGGACGTGCACGTCGCTTTCGCTTTTTGCGCGATTTGACCAGGTTGATACGGTTATTACGGATGATTGCTTAGATGCGGATTCGCAGCTTCGCACCCGTGAGTTGGTTAAGAATCTGGTTCTTGCTCCAACGGTTGCTGGCGATTCTTCCGCGTCCGCGTGATTTTGCGTGAGCGTGTGTAATCGTGGCGTGCGTAGGTATGCGTGCATTTAGTGGTGTTTTGCGCAAAAGCAATCGTAGCAATCGTAGTAATCGTATTGTTTTTGCGCTCGCATCCATGTTGGTTATTTTCTTGCTTGCATCGCTAAGTGCTTGCACGCCTAAAAATCAAGCTGTTGGAGACACTGGTCGTTCGGACGATATTGTTCACGACGGAATCGACGTAGAAGACATAAAGTTGTTTATAGTCGGTTCAAGGCAGGCGGCGCTCGATTCTAAGCTCTTGCATCTGTGTGAGAAATTTGGTTTAAAAGCATCGTACGCATCAATCGCAGACGTTAAGAATGCCAATTTTGCCTCGCAAGAGGCCGTTAAAGATGCGTCAAATCAGCCTGTTTCTATGATTTTGATTAACAACATTAATGTTGATGGCGTAGACCGCGTTGATTCTAGCGCTAAGAGCAATGCTGGTGGAGCGCATGTTGATTTACAGGCGCGCAAAGCTTGGGTTGATGCGCTTAAATATGCGCGTTCTGCGGGGATTCCTGTTGCGCTTGTTAATCCAAAAAATCCACCTAAAGATTGTTCTTTGTTTGCGGCAAAACTCTATATTCTTAAGGATTTAGACGGTCAGGATTTGTTTGATTTTGGTTTAATCAAGGGTGATTTGAAGGGTGATTCTAAGGCCGCTTTTAATGGCGATTTTAGAAATCATTTAAGCTGTGTTGAAAAGAGTTGCCAGAAAAGTCATATAAAAAATTGTGGGAAGATTCAGCATTCTAGTCTTCTAAAAATCGTTCAATCGGTAATTGACAATACGCCTCATGGTAGGGATGTGGTTATAAATGACAAAGGTTAGTGCAGGCGCGCAGGTTTTGCAAGAGGAGCAGGTTGTGCCAGAGGATCAGGTTGTGCAAGAGGATCAGGTTGTGCAAGAGGATCAGGTTGTGCAAGGCGCAAAAGACTCTCCAGATTTGCCAGAAGTTAGCGAATCGGGTTTAACTCAAAGTGAAGTTTCCGCTGCCGTAGAACAAGGATTTGTAAACGTTACAGAAAATCGTACTTCTAGGTCAGTGCTTTCAATTGTGCGCGCAAACGTTTTTACGCTTTTTAATGCAATTATCTTTGCGGCAATGGTTGTTGTTCTTGCCACTGGCTCTTGGAAAGACGCGGTTTTTGGCTTTGTAATTCTTATTAACACAGGTATTGGCGTTGTTACGGAGCTACGCGCAAAGCGCACGCTTGATCGCCTTTCGATTCTTGTTGCTTCTCGTTCTATTGTTCGGCGAGGCGGCCAAAACGTTTATGTTGATCATAGCTGTATTGTTCTTGGTGATTTGTTGTGGGTTCGTGCTGGCGACCAGGTTCCTGCGGACGCTAAGGTTGTTGAGTCTTGGGGCTTGGAGATGGACGAGTCCATGCTTACTGGCGAGTCTGTAACTGTTCGTAAAGCTGCGGACGACTTTGTTTATTCTGGGTCTACAGCGGTTTCTGGTGTTGCTTTAATGCGCGTTACGGCTGTAGGTGCTAATAGTTATGCAGCTAAACTTGCGGCGCAAGCAAAGGTTTATACTAAAACAATTTCCGATTTGAGTCGTGGAATCAACACGATTTTAAAGTGGATGACTATTGTTGTTGTTCCTCTTTGTGTTTTGCTTGTTTGGTCACAGATTAACAAGGTTGGCGGTTTTGCTGAGTCTTGGCAGACTGGGCAGTGGAGGAGTGCTGTTGTTTCTGCTGTTGCTGGCGTTGTTGGCATGATTCCAGAAGGTCTTGTTCTTTTAACTTCGCTTAATTTTGCTGTTGCTGCAATGCGTCTTGCTCGTAAAAAAACACTTGTTCAGGAGCTTGAGTCTGTTGAGACTTTAGCTCGAGTGGATTGCCTTAATTTAGATAAAACAGGCACTATTACAGATGGCGGAATCGCGTTTGTTGGTGTTGATGTGATTGACAATTCGATTGACGATTCAATTGACGAAGCTTTTGTAAAAAGTAAAAGCGGCGATTCTTCCAGCGTGGCGGCTGCTAGCGACTATAGTCATGCTGTAAATCAGGCTTTGTTTGATTTGTCTAACGAAGAAAATCCAAATGCTACGGGTCTTGCCATTATGGAAGGCCTTAAAGATCAAGGTGCTTGCGTTGCGTCGAATGTTAACGCTCGCTTGCCATTTTCTTCCGCAAGAAAGTGGAGTGCAATTCGCTATGAGCTAAAAGACGGCAGTTTTGAAACATGGTATATGGGTGCTCCAGAGGTTTTGGCAACTGCGATTTGCGCTGACTGTTCTTTAGAAGATGGCGATTCTACTTGCAATAATTGCCATTTAACGGAGCCTTTCAAGCGTATTTTGCATCGAGTAAACGAATATGCACAGCAGGGCAATCGTGTTCTTCTTCTAGCGGTTGCTACAGGCAAGTCTGTGGTTTCTGGCTCTGTGGTTTCTGGCGATTCTTGTGATGCAACTTTTTCTAGCTCGCCAAAAGTGTCCACAAGTGCTCGCCCTGTTGCACTAGTTCGTTGCTCGGAGAAAATCCGCACCGATGCTCGCCAAACTCTTGAATGGTTTAGGCAGCAAGGTGTTAGATGTCGCGTGATTTCTGGCGATAATCCAACAACTGTTGCAGCTGTTGCCGAAAAAGTTGGTCTAACTGGTGATTCAAAGCCCGTTTCAATGGACGCAAGGCAGCTGCCTAAAGATATAAATCAGCTTGCCGAGGTTCTTGAAAACGTTGATGTTCTTGGGCGCGTTTTGCCTGATCAAAAGAAGTTAATCGTTCAAGCTCTACATTCCAAGGGTCACGTTGTTGCTATGACTGGTGATGGTGTGAACGACACTCTTGCGCTTAAGGAAGCAGACTTAGGCGTAGCAATGGGTAATGCTGCTCCAGCCGCTAAGGCAGTTGCGCAAGTTGTGCTTGTTGATTCTCGTTTTTCTCATCTTCCAGACGTTGTTGCTAAGGGTCGCCAAGTTATGGCAAATATGGAGCGTGTTGCAGGCCTGTTTCTTGTTAAAACCGTATATTCTGCACTTATTTCAGCAGGTGTGGTTTTACTCGGTCTGCATTTTCCATATTTACCTCGCCACATAACCTATATCGGTTCGTTAACCATTGGTATTCCAGCGTTTTTGCTTGCTTTGGCTCCTAATACAAGACGTTATATTCCTGGATTCTTGCATCGTGTTGTTAGATTTGCGCTTCCAAATGGCATTGCTGTTGCCGTATCTGTTTTGGCTGTTTCCATTTTTGCTCCTTTAATGCTTTCGCGTGGACTTGATTCCTCTAGCGTTAGTGCTTCTAGCATAATTGTTGAATCTGTTTACACCATTGGTCTAACTCGCAGTATTTGCGCTGTTACAGTTTTTGTGCTGGGTGTTGCAGTTTTGGCTACTGTTTCTAGGCCACTTGCTTCTTGGCGTGGAATTATGGTTCTGTGTTTTGCTGCTGCTGGCGTTATTGGCGCGTTTATACCATTTGTTGCGCGTTTCTTTGATTTGCATGTTCCTATAAGCGGAAATGCAATGTTTGTTATGATTTGTGCCATATTATTCGCTTTCGTTATATGGTTGATTTTGCATCTGATTAGTCATCTAGTTGAAAATTGGATTTATAGCGCAAACGATGATATTGCTTTACGCTCGGATTTAAGCAACGATTAGTGCAGCGTGTCGCAACCTTAACAATTGTGTTTACAATAGATATGTGTTCAGTATTTTAGAAATGTTTTCGGTTGGTGTAGGTCCTAGTTCTTCGCATACGGTTGGGCCTATGCGCGCGGCGAATGCCTTTGTAACCTCTTTGCAAAAGAGTGGGAAGCTTAACAATGTTTCTCGTGTGCGCGTTACATTGTATGGTTCTTTGTCTCTTACTGGATTGGGGCATGGTACAGATCGAGCATCCGTTGCAGGTCTTGAAGGTAATCTTCCAGACGATGTTGATACAGAACACATGATGACTATCCGCGAAGATTGCAAGAAAAGTGGAACTTTAACGCTTGCGCATAGTCATACTATTGCGTTTGACTACGATTCCGATGTTGTTTTTGAAAAGTGGAGGCGCATGGCTGCGCATCCTAATGGCATGCGGTTTGTTGCTTTGGACTCCTTTGGTAATACTGTTGACGAGCAAGTTTGGTATTCGATTGGCGGTGGATTTATTCGCAAAGGTAATGCAGACGATAAGATGATTGGTTTGCATGACCGCGTTGGTGAATCTGAAACAGAAAGTGAAGATTCTTCTAAAGACTCTTCTAAAAATGTTGAGTCTTCCACTATGCAATCTACTGATTCTTCTACTGATTCTTCCACTGATTCTTCTGTTCCATATCCTTTTACAACGTGCAAAGAACTTATTTCTATTTGCAAAAAAGAACATAAGAGCATAAGTAGCATTGTTTGGCAAAACGAGCTTGCTTTGCATAATGGCGATTCTGAATATGTTCGCTCCTATTTGCTGCGTGTTTGGAATGTGATGGGAGAGTGTGTTGAACACGGCTGTAACTCTAAGCAGCAGATTCTTCCAGGTGGACTTGATGTTCACAGACGCGCTCCACGCATGTATGAGCGTTTGTCCGCAAATTCCGACATTCTTAAGCAAGATCGCAGACGAGCAAACTGCGCTTTGGAAGCTTCTGATTCTGCGTGGGTAAATCTTTTTGCTCTTGCGGTAAGTGAAGAAAATGCTGGAGGTGGTCGTATTGTTACGGCTCCAACCAATGGATCCGCTGGCATTATTCCAGCAGTTTTGCAATACTATTGGCGTTTTGTAGACAGTGCTAGCGAAGAAGGCATTGTAAAGTTCCTTCTTGCTGCTGGTGCTATTGGTTACTTGTTTAAGCGCAATGCTTCTATTTCTGGCGCAGAAGTTGGTTGCCAGGGAGAAGTTGGTTCGGCGTGTTCTATGGCTGCCGCAGGCTTGTGTGAAGTTCTTGGTGGAAGCCCTGAGCAGGTTGAAAACGCTGCAGAAATCGGTATTGAGCATCATCTTGGTCTCACTTGTGATCCAGTTGGTGGTTTGGTTCAGATTCCTTGCATAGAGCGCAATGCTATGGCTGCAAACACGGCCATTAACGCTGTTAGAATGGCGCTTTTGGGTGATGGCTCTCATATTGTTAGCTTAGATAGCGCTATTAAAACAATGAAGGAAACTGGGCATGACATGATGTCTAAGTATCGCGAAACATCTAAAGGTGGTCTGGCTGTAAACGTTGTTGAATGCTAGTTTATAGCTTTTTATGTTTATAGTTATCTCATAATATTTTTCCTTTAAATGCTTGTATACTTGCTTGCATTATGTTTATGTAGGCGTTGTGTAATTTATATACGTATTGGAATAGGTAGCGGTTGAGTGCTAATCTAAAACACGCTATAAGATTGCATAACTGTTATAATATTCAAAGTTTTTAGTAAATAGTTTGTAGAGGTTAATGGTTGTTTGCAAGCATTTATATATGTTTGTAAGGGATTATAAGAGGTTATAAAGGAGGCAAAATGGTAAAGGATATGCCAGAAGTGGTTGCAGAGTTTGGTACTACGCCAACGGTGACGTTCCCATCGCTTGAGCCGCCAGCAGGGCTTAAGGTTGTTGAGTTGGTAGAGGGCAACGGACCTTTGGTTCGTGCTGGAGACACTGTTACTGTTAATTATCACGGTGTTGTTTGGGGAGCTAGCGAGCCTTTTGATTCTAGTTTTGCTCGTCATACTCCTGCCAGCTTTGGTATTGGTGTTGGTCAGGTTATTCAGGGATGGGATCGTACTGTTCCAGGTCATAATGTTGGTTCTCGCTTACTTGTTTCTATTCCACCTGAGTATGGTTATGGTTCGCGCGGGGTCCCTCAGGCTGGAATTGGCGGTTCGGACACCCTCGTTTTTGTGATTGATATTATTTCTACTCGCTAAATGCGTGTGGTTGATTTTATTCTTTGTTCTTTGTTAAGGAGATTGCAAAATGGCTGAAGAAAAAACAATTTTGTTGACTAAGGAAGCCTACGATAAGCTCAAGGAAGAATTAGCTCATCGCGAAGGTGAATATCGTGACGAAATCACCGAGCGTATTGCTGCTGCTCGCGCCGAAGGCGATTTGTCTGAAAACGGTGGCTATCAGGCTGCTCGTGAAGAGCAGGGCAAGAACGAGGGTCGTATTAATGAGCTTATTGTTAAGCTGCGCAATGCCAAAATCCTTGAGGCTCCAAAAGATGGTCTTGTTGGTAATGGTTCTGTTGTGACTCTAGATCTTGCTGGCCGAGAGATGACATATGTTCTTGGTTCACGTGATATTGCTGTTGCTACTGATTACGATGTTATTAGCCCAGAATCTCCGATTGGCGCTGCAATCATTGGTGCTAAAGCGGGTGATACTGTTAGCTACTCTGCTCCAAATGGTCGTCAGATTTCTGTAACCATTAAGGACTCTCATCCACTCGCCTAGGCAATAAAATGCATTAATAGGCAAGCGTCTTTGCTGTTATCTATCTATTTTCTCTAATCGCTGTGATTTAAAATCTTTATGATTTACAAATCACAGCGATTTTATTTATGCGTTTATTTGTGTCCGTTTAACAGTATCGCTCTTTAGTTGTTTTGATTGCTTAAATCTTTAAATCTCTAAATCTCTAAATTTTTCTTAAAATGGTAACAACTTTGCCCATTATCTTTGCGTGCGATCCGTCAATAGGGGAATACGCAGGGTTGTGAGGCATAAGCCAAACGTGACCATTTTCTTTTCTAAACGTCTTTACAGTTGCTTCGTTATCTAGTAGTGCAGCAACAATATCTCCATTTGTTGCTTCATTTTGTTCTCGCACAACAACATAATCGCCGTCGCAAATTGCTGCGTCAATCATTGAATCGCCATGTACTTCTAGCATGAATAAATTACCGCTTCCAGTAAGTCTTTCTGGTAAACGCATAACATCTTCAACATGTTGTTCGGCTGTTATAGGCGCTCCTGCTGCAATTCTCCCAACAAGAGGAACGTCGTGAGAGTTTATCAAAGACTCGCTGTTGTACATGCTTACATCAATGGCTGATTGTTTTGCAAGCAATTCTTGAGCTTTTTCTTTGTTCTTTTGTAGAAAATCTCCAATAACTTCAATTGCTCTACCTTTATTTGCACTTATTCGTATTAATCCTTTCATCTCAAGTGCTCGTAATTGGTGTTTTACGGAAGAAGGACTTCTTAAACCTACAGCTTCGCCTATTTCTCTAAAAGACGGTGGAAAACCGTGTTCTTCAAGACATTGTTGTATGGCATCCATGATTTTCCTCTGGCGATCCGTTAGTGATTCATTGTTGTGCGCCGCAGAATCGCTAAGCTCGTTTGGGTTGGTATTCATGGTGTCTCCTTTCGTTGTTTACAGTCTAATACACTTTTTCAAAAAAATCAAACATATGTTCGACACGCCGTTGCATATTTAGAACAAATGTGTCAAGATTGATACACCTGTTCGATAGAACAAATGTTCATATCAATATAAATGTAAGAAAGGGCAGTTATGTATAAGAACTTAAACGCTTCTAATAGCATTAACTATTCAAATGCAAATCGTGCCGTTTTGGCAAATAAGGTTTGCAGAAGGCGTAAAAATAAATTATTTATGCGTTTTATTGTTTTTGCTGTATTAACGTGCTTTGCGTGGTTTGTGTTTATGCCAAAGCCAGCTGTTTCAGCCGTGTCAAAGTCTTTTGTAACATACACAGTTCGTCCTGGAGATACATTGTGGAGTTATGCAAAATCTATAACAGATAAAAATGGCAATATTTCTGATTCTGTTGATTATCTTATGCAATTAAATAATCTAGATTCGCCAGATTTAGAAGTAGGGCAGTCTATACGCGTACCTTTTATCGACGATTAACTTGTTATTAAAAATATCATTAAAATATGGAGGATTACATGAGTTCAGATTATGAATATGATTCGTCAGATTTATTTACATTATGCTATGGCGATGAATCTGTGTGTTCTTATTGCGATGATTTAAGTACAGATTCGGTTGTTGTTATGAATGTATTTATATATCCGTCTATTAGGGTGTTTTTCAATAAATTTTATAAAATATACGAGGAAAAATATGAAAAAATTGATTTATTTATATAAAATATTGAAATATATATAACATATTAAATTAATTTTTAGTATGCTGTATATATGCATTGTCCTTTTTGTAAGAATTCCGATACTAAAGTTATCGATACGCGAATTAGTGAAGATGGGTATTCAATACGCCGTAGACGTGAATGCCAGAAGTGTGGACGTAGATTTACAACAGTAGAAACTACACAATTGCTTGTTATGAAACGTTCAGGTTCTATTGAACCGTTTGATAGAGCAAAGGTTGTTGCTGGTGTTGGAAAAGCTTGTCAAGGTCGGCCAATAGATTCTGAAGCATTAAAAACACTTGGAATGGAAGTTGAAGCTGATTTACGTGCTCGTGGATTAGCTCAGGTTACGTCCGAAGAAGTTGGAAAAGCAATATTAAAGCCATTGCGCGAGTTGGACGAAGTAGCATATCTTCGTTTTGCTAGCGTGTATCAGAATTTTACTGGCTTAGAAGATTTTAAACGTGCTATAGAAGATCTTAAGAAAAGTAAGTGATTAGTAATATTTGTGCATTGTGTGAATATTACAAAACAAGTACATGTTATTGAGTATTTGAGTTTATGTGAATATTTGTTCACCATTATGCTGGTGAATTATTGAGTCTTGATTAAATGTAGTTATATATGTGAGCAATAACCTGATTTGTTTGACCCGTTTAAAGGGTCAAACAAATAACAAGGTTGTTAATGGTTAGGTTTACTCAATACTGCACTCTACAATTTTTACTCCGAAAAATCAGCGTCGTCTTGTGTGCGCAAGATAACAAGACGCTGTGTTGGTCTTGTCATAGCAACGTATAAGTTAGCGGCTGCGCTAAGCCTAGATGCAGCTTCTTGCTCTATAGCAGAAGGTTGCATTAGTATTACCGCATCGTATTCCAATCCCTTAACGTCTTCTGCAGTGCAAACACTAATTTGGCTATCGTCAAAGCTTTGCTGAATTATGCGAGTATATTCCTTAGTTGAAAGATTTTTGCTAAGAGTATTTTTAACTATATTGTTTGCGTTGGCTATTAATTCTTGAGGAACAATAATTGCTACTCGTCCACTACCATCTTCGGAAACAAATTCGTTAAATAAATCAATGCAATATTTAGAAAGCGTATTATCAAGTTCATTTTGATTTTGAACTGTTTGCTTAATAAGCGAATCTGGAACAGATCTAACGGCGTTAACTGTTGAAATGTATAAGCCAGAATTATCTGCCACTTTTCCTGCAGCTTCGGAAACTTCTTTAGGATTGCGGTAGTTGATTGTTAGCTCATAAAGATCCCAGTTCTCGTTTCCAAATAATGAGCTCATATTTTTTTGCCAACGGTGTGTACCACCTAAAGAGGAGGTTTGTGCAACATCGCCAACAATAGTAAATGATCGTGAAGGGCACCTGCGGATTAGCATTCGCCAGTCCATTGCAGTAAGCTCTTGTGCTTCATCTACCACAACATGACCATAAGTCCACTCTCTATCTGATGCAGCAAGATTAGCCACCATGTTTGCATCGTTGCCTTGAATGTTTTCAATAAGCATATCTGCGGTAACAATGCCATTGCCTATTCCGTTTTGTGCAAGAGTATCAGAAGCATATTGTTGCTCTTCAAGCTTTTTGCGAGCATTAGCAGCGTTTTGTGCTTCAATCTTTGGGTCTGGTCCTAAAAGTTCCATAGCTTCGTCAAGCAGTGGAATATCGGATTTAGTTAGAGGACTTCCTTTTGGTCTAATTAATGCATGAATATCATTTTCGCTTAACCAAGGAGCATATATGCGAAGCTGTTCGGGTTTAGAAAAAAGTTGGTCTATAAGCCAATTAGCATTCATAGGAAGCCAAGCAAGATTCAAAGTTATTTTGAGCTTGTTTTCCATCCTAAGTTGCGATGTAATGTCGGATATTTCGGCTTGGGAAGGGACGTAATCAAGTTGTTCCAGATACCTGTTTCTAAGCGAACTTATTACTGACTTTACAAATGTTTTACGAGCCTGGTTGTGAGGCTGGTGTGTGCGCTGAGCGTCTAATTGTGCAAGCTCAATATCTTCTTTTTTGAGCTGTACAGCAAAACCGTTTATGCGTAATGTTGGCAAATCTTTAGGAACACGTATTCTTGCGCATATAGCGTTTTGAATAACGTTTTTCATACGGTACATTCCCTTAAGTTTTGCTGCATGTGCAGTATCTTCTGCATCTGCACGAACGTTTGGAATTAAATCCGCTATAGTTCTGCTAACAACACCAGTTTCTCCCAAAGATGGCAAAACTTGGTCTATGTACCTTAAGAATGCAGAGCTTGGTCCTACAATCAAAACTCCTGATCTTTCAAGCTTTCTGCGGTGTGTATATAACAAGTATGCTGCTCTATGCAATGCAACAGCAGTTTTGCCTGTGCCAGGGCCGCCTTGAACAACAATTGTACGGTCTAGAGGAGCGCGAATAATGCGGTCTTGTTCAGCCTGAATAGTTGCAACAATATCCGTCATTTTTCCAGTTCTACGAGAACCTAAAGAAGCAAGTAATGCACCTTCGCCAGTAAGTGTTCCTTGTTTAGACGCTTTGTTTACTTCGTCGGAATGAATGTCTAGAATCTCGTCTTCAACGCCCACAACTTCTCGGAATTTAAGAGTTATGTGTCTGCGCATAACAATGTTTCCGTGATTAGAAGGAGTTGCCTCGTAGAATGGTCGAGCAGCCTCTGCTCTCCAGTCGGTTAAGATTGGGTCGTGATTTTCACTTAGCAAACCGATTCTGCCAATATAGCGTCTTACGCCTTCACAATCGTCTAGGCGACCAAACACAAGTCTATCTTCTACAGCTCTAAGTTGCGTTAAACGATCTTCGTACATTGTTGCAAAAGAATCTCGTTCTGTTCGCTGAGTTGGCGATCCGTGTGAGCCTGCAGCGCGTACAGAATCAAGTCTTGCACGGATTGTTGAACGCAAGTTATCTAAGCGCTCATAAGCGCAATCAACCGCTTGTTGTTCTTCGCTGAGTTGTGAGGAGTACGTAGACATTTGTGTCCGTTCTTCTTAAAAGTTGTGCTAAAACCAGGCGTTTAAGTATACCTCGAGGCTAATACACGTTGCATGTTTCCAATTTTTGCTAAAAAAATATTATTTTTTTACAAAAAGTGGGGATTTTTGGTGAGAAATGGGGTAAAATGGTGAATGATGTGCAAGTGGCATATTGCATGTTGAAAAGGATGTGGATTTATGGCTCGTAATAATGCTGGCGCAAATGCGCAAGATAAAGCCAATTCCTCCTTTAAGCATGCTCAAAATACATCTGCTTCCGATTCTCAAAATATGGCTCAAGCTAATGCACAAGAAGCGCATATGCCAATGCAAAATTCTCAAGCATATGCTCAGCCTTATTACGTGATGCAGCAGGTTCCTCCTATGTATCAATCGCAGCAGATGCCTGTTATACAGCCTGTTATGCAGCCTGTTATGCAGCCTCAAGCTACGTCTTCGGCTTTTACATCCACTCCTTTGCCGCAAAACGCAGTTTTTGATGCTAATGGTTTGCAAACTCAGGCTAATAATCAGGTAAAGAATCCAGTTCTTCTTGGCACCTATTCGCCAAAAATAGATGCCAAAGGTCGTGTGGCTTTGCCAGCAAAATTTAGATCCCAATTAGGTGATGGTTTTGTTATGGCTCGCGGCCAAGAACGCTGCGTTTATGTTCTTCCAATGCAAGAGTTTGAGCGTATTACAACTCAAATCCAGCGCACATCTATGAGCAATAAGTCGGCACGAGATTACCTACGAGTTTTTCTTTCTGGTGCTGTAGATCAAGAGCCAGATAAGCAGGGTCGTATAGTAGTGCCTCCAATGCTAAGAGATTATGCCAATCTTGGAGATGAGATTGTTGTAATAGGCGTTGGAACTCGTGCAGAAATATGGAATAAATCCGCTTGGAATAATTACCTTGCAGATAAAGAGCAAGACTATGCGGATATTGCGAATGACGTTCTTCCGGCGGTGGCACAATGAAAGATCTATCTACAATTCATGCGCCAGTTTTATTGGAAGATTGCGTAAATCTTGTTTCTCCAGCGCTAGAACATAAAGATTCTATTGTTGTTGACTGCACTCTTGGTCTTGCTGGCCATGCAACAGCTTTTCTTAAAGCAGCTCCACTGGCAACTCTTGTTGGAATAGATAGAGATAGTGAGGCTCTTGGCTTAGCAACAAAAAGGATGCAAGATGAAGGATTGAATAATCATTTTATTCCAGTTCATGCTGCATTCGACGAAGTTGACAAAGTTTTGGAAGATTTAGAAATTGATAAAATCGATGCAGCGTTTATGGATTTAGGTCTTTCCAGTTTGCAAATAGACGAAGCGGATAGGGGATTCTCCTATTCCCATAACACAGCCTTAGATATGCGAATGGATACAACTCAGAGTGTTACTGCTGCAACCATTCTTGCTACCTATAGTGCATCTAGTCTGGCTGAAATATTTCGTGAGTACGGTCAAGAACGTTTTTCTGGTCCGATTGCAAGAAAAATAGTGCAAGTTAGGCAAGAGAACCCAATAGTAACATCTGGTCAGTTGGTTGACCTAGTTGATCAGGTTATTCCGCGTGCTCATCGTGCGCCAGGAAATCCTGCTAAACGAGTTTTTCAGGCTCTTAGAATCGAAGTTAATGGGGAGTTGGATAAACTTTCTAGAACTTTACCAAAGCTTGCTTTGCGCTTAAATAACGGCGGCAGGATTGTTGTTGAATCCTATCATTCTTTGGAAGATATTACAGTTAAGCGCTTTATGAATAAGGGATTAGAAGTAGACGTTCCAGCAAATATGCCTATTGTTCCGCAAAGTGCCCAGCCTTTCTTTAAGTCTTTAACTCGTGGAGCTATTAAGGCATCTAAAGAAGAAATTGCAAATAATACAAGGTCTTCTTCTGTTCGCTTGAGGGCAGTGGAGCTTATTAGAGATATTCCAGATAGGTGGATCAAAGATTTTACAGCTATTGCTCAAGGAGAAGATACGTCTTTGCAACATTCTTCTACTAAGTCAAATGGCGTAAATCGTAGCAAAGGAGGCAGGTTCTAATGGATAAGCCACTTAAAAACCGTGCTTCTAGAATTGCAGCATCTTTTGCAGCGTCTTCTGCACCTGCAGGCCGAGTGAACGAGAAAATTTCTGGTGATTCAAGACAAAATCGCGTTTCTAAGTCGATTCCGCTAGTGTTTAGCGCCTCGGATCGCAGGTCTTATGCTGTAATGAATCATTTGCACAAGGTTATAGCGTGGAGCAACACGCGTAAAGCTCCTCTTTTTAACCTAATCATTGTTGTTATGTTCCTTGTTGTTACGCCTACTACATCTCTGTTGCTTCGCACAAAAATGGCAGAGATTTCTTTTGAACAAGCTGCAACTCAAGCCAATATTTCCAGGCTTCGTCAAGACGTAGAGACTGCTCAAACAAAGTTGGATGCTTTAGAAGCAGATCTTCCAACAAAAGCACAAGATATGGGAATGCTTCCGCAGCAAGGTGCAATAACTGTTGACTTAAGTGATTATGCCAATAAAAAGAAGGCAGAAAAAGCAGCTATTGAAGCTCAAAAAGCTAAAAATCGTGATCAAGCTAAAAATCGTGATCAAGCTAAGCAAGAAAAAGCTAAGCAAGAAAAGGCTAAGCCAAATCAGCCTAAGCCAAATCAAGCTAAGCAAGATCCTAAAAAAACCAACCACCAGCCAGAACAAAAAAATAAGGAGAAACATTGATGAACCGCCTAATCAAGCAACGTTTCGCCAAATACTCAGGCAAAATGAAAACAGTATTGTATTATGCCAAATTAGCTGGCAAAAAGTTGCGCTGCATCAAAAATAGCGTAAGAAAAGTCAGAAAGAGTAGGCTCAACATAAGCGGATTGTATAATTCGTATACTAATAATGCTGTTCGCTCTGTTGCGCGCTCTACTGCACGTTCTGGCATGCGTTCTGGCACTCAAACCAGCGTAATTCGCAACACTGTTTTTGCAAAAAAGTGCATTGGTGTTGCAATCATATTTGCGATTATTGCATCTTTAGCAATAGTAAAGCTTAGTTTTATACAGTTGATTAATGCACGTTCTACTGCTCAGGCGGCGCAGGCAGAACGTAGTAGGACTCGTCCAATACTCGCTCGTAGAGGGCGTATTTTGGACGCAAATGGTGCTGTTTTGGCTCAGAGTGTTGAAAGATATAACATAATTGCAGACCCAATGAATGCTCAGTCCTTTAAACCAACTCCTTGCACAAAGCAAACTGCTGGGAATTGCCATGCAATTAATGGCAAAGACGTTGAAGGAACGGGCGCTGTTGCTGTAGCACGTCTCTTGGCTCCTATTTTGCATATGAGTTCTGTTGAAATTGGCGGAAAAATTGCAGGTGTAGGGCGTTATGCTGTTATAAAAAGAAACGTTAAGCCTTCTGTTAAGCGTGCAATAGATAAGCTTAATCTTTCTGGGTGTGTTTATGCAGAAAATAGCAGTGAGCGCGTATATTCAAGTGGTCCTATTTTGGGCGCTTTGATTGGCTCTGTTAAAGACGCAGAAGAAAGCAGCCGAAAAGAAGCTAAGGGCAGAAGAGGTGAAGTTGGTGAATCTGGCTTGGAGCTTTCTCAAGACAAAGTTTTAACTGGTAAAGATGGTTACCAAAAATATCAGGGAAATAACGTTGGAAATGAGAAAATTCCTGGAACGGTAAGTGAATATAAAGAGGCTGTAAACGGTAACGACATAAAGCTAACTATTGATAGCGATGTAGATTGGTACGTTAAGAAGGTTCTTCTAGACGGTATGAATAAGTACAAAGCTGGATGGGGCGTTGCTGTTGTTCAAGATATTCGCACTGGAGAAATTGTTGCTCTAGAAGATAGCGATAATATTAAAGCTGGTTCTGCCGAAGCTAGGGCATCTGTTTCTAAAGCTGTTAGCCAGGTATTTGAGCCAGGCTCCATTGGTAAAGTATTCTCAGTTGCTGGAATGCTTCAAACTGGAGCACGCCAGCTAACGGATAAGTTTGCTGTTCCTGGAAGCATTGAAAAGCAAGGTCAACTTTTCCATGATGCTCACAGCCACGGTGTTATGAAGCTTACTTTAGCAGGCATTTTAAAGGAATCTTCTAATGTTGGCATGATTATGGCTGGCGAAAAGTATCCAAATAACAAGCGTTATGAATTCTTGTCTAAGTTTGGAATTGGGCAATTAACTGGCCTTGATTTGCAAGGAGAATCCCAAGGTTTGTTCCCGAGTGTTCAAGCGTGGGATGGTCGTAAGCAAAATACTGTTTTGTTTGGTCAGGGATATGCAACAAATGCTTTGCAAATCACCAATGCTATTTCAACAATCGCTAATAAGGGCGTAAGGCTTAAGCAATCGATTATAAAGTCTGTAATCGACCCACACGGTAGAGTTACTGAGCGCAAGAGGCCACAAGGCACTCGCGTTTTAGATGAACACGTTGCCGATCAAATGTTAAATGCCATGGAATCCACGGCAGAATATTACAGTAACTACATATCTGTTAACGGATATCGTATTGCTGCAAAGAGTGGTACTGCAGAAGTTGCTGGATTTGGTGGAGCGCTTAGCTCTATTGTTGCAGACTGCGCGGCAATATTGCCTGTCGATAACCCTCGTTTTGCAATAACAGTTGCATTAAGCAATCCAGAAGGCACATTCGGCGTTTTCGCAGCAGCTCCTCTTATAAAGACAATAGGCGAGTTCTTAATGCAAAAGTACAACGTTCCAGTATCGACTCCTCGCAGCAACCCTATTCCTTTACAATGGTGATACATAGTGAACGGGCGGGTGCAAGTATGAATGCTGTTGATGAATTTTCTAGAACAAGAGTGACCCTTGGTTTTGCTGCAGAACAATACGGTTTTGAGGTAATACCATCTTTTGCTTCTGGAATAACAATTACATCGCTTGTATGCGATGTTAGAAACGTTAGGCCTGGGTGTCTTTTTGTTCCTGCAAATCGTGTAGATAAAAGACAGTTGGAAGCTGCTAGAGACGCTGGTGCGTACGCAGCAATGGTTCCTCCAGAGTTTCGAAGCGAAGCTATGAGCGTTGGTATTCCGTTACTTGTTTCTTCCAACAATCCAGTTACTTTGGGCAAACTTGCTTGCGATGTTAACAATGATCCATCTTCTTTTATAGCCACTTTCGCGGTTGCTGGAGATGACGATGACGAAGTTTACGCAAACGTTATAAGGTTAGCGGATTTTCTTCACATGCTTGGCAATCCAGTTGGTGTTATAAGCGCTGCTGGATCTAACTCTCTTCAGCGTGATTTAGATTTGGAATATCCGCTTGGAATAGTAGATATTCAACACAATTTATCGGTGTGTGTAGAAGACGGAGCTGCCGCCGTTGTTATAGCATTAAATTCTGCAACGCTTAAAAAAGATGCCTTGCAGTCTACAAACATTGATGTTCTTGGTGTTGAAAGTAACAATGCTCTTGCCATGTCTGGAAGTCTTGATTTATATAAGTCCGATTCATTAAAAACAGATGTGATTGAGATTGACAAAAAATCGGATGCTACTGGTGATGCTGCTTTCGATTCTTTGGCGGCTGCTAATTCTTCGGCGTCTTTCGATTCTTCTAATGCAAAAGACGAGTCGCAAGCAGGCGGCACATTAAATAAGCAATCCGAAGAGTCTGCTAAGCAAAACCAATTGCAAAAAGAATCCAAAGAATCAACAGGATCAATAGAATCAACAGAATCGCTTAGCTATAGTAGCCAAAGCGATGACTCTCAAATTGACGAATTAAGCATAAATTCTGCGCGCCCTGTAATGAGTTTTTATACTTTGCAGCAAAGATACGGCTTCTTAAGTCATGAAAGATCCTATTGTGTTATGCGGTCTAAAGAATCGGATGAATTAGCTGCATTAGCAGACCAAATAGGCGGCAGAGATGTGAGTAGGCATCTTTCGCTCTCAATTGCAATGGTTCTTGCTGCTGGAGTTAGAAGAGGAACCATTAAAAGTGCGTTGCGAGTGTCTCACGAATTAAAATAGAAACCAAAATGTTTAAGAGCAAATAATGTTTTCAACAAAGCAAAATAGTATGCAAAACAAAATTACGGAAAATGTTTCAGCGCAAGCAAGTTTGCGTATGATGCCTATGAGCATTAAAGAAGTGGCAGATGCGGTTAATGCAACCGAGCTTCTATGTGATTCTGCAAGTTGTGATTCTGCACATTCTGATTCGGTAAACAGCAATGACACTGTTATTTGTGCTACAAGCGATTCTCGCAACGTTTCTTGCGGTGCGGTATTTGTTGCTATAAAAGGTGAACGCGTTGACGGTCATGATTTTGTGCAAAAAGCAGCGCAGCTTGGAGCTAAAGCGGCGATTGTAGAACACGCTGTTTTGCTCGATAAAAGTGTGCAGAACAAAATTGCTCAAATTGTTGTTAAAAATTCGGTTGAAGCACTTGGACTTTTAGCAAAGCACAATCTGGTGCGCCGCCGCGCGTTAAACACGCCTTTTAGCGTTATTGGTATAACGGGTTCCGTTGGAAAAACAACAACAAAAGACATGCTTAATGCTCTTCTTTCAACGCTTGGAAACACGGTTGCGCCAGTTGGGTCATTTAATAACGAAATTGGATTGCCGTTAACTTCTTTGCATGTAAACGAGAATACGCGATTCCTTATTGCAGAGATGGGTGCAAATCATGTTGGTGAGATTTCAATGCTCACAACTATTGCGCCTCCAGATTTATCGGTTGTGTTAAAAGTTGGTGTTGCTCATTTGGGCGAGTTTGGCTCCGTAGAAAAAATTGCTCAGGCTAAGAGTGAGATTGTTAGGGGGCTTTTGCCGCACGGAGTGGCAATTTTAAATGCTGATGATTTTCGCGTTGCGGCAATGAGTGAGCTTGCCGATAAAGATAAAATCCGCTGGTTTGGATTGAATGTTAATAATAATGGCAATTTTGATGCAGCGAATAATGAGAATTATCAGTTACATGCACAAGATATTTCTTTAGATGAAAGTGGTTGTGCACAATTTTCGATTATCGAAAACAAAAACAGTCAGACTTGCGCAAACAATCAGATTCGCGAAAACAGTGCCAGTGTGCATCTTGCGCTTCCTGGAGCGCACAACGTTATGAATGCATTAGCTGCTGCGAATGTTGCAAGATATTTTGGTATGAGTCTTAAAAACATTGCTTTAGTTTTGAATAAAGTTTCGCATATTAGCCCGCATCGCATGCAGATTTCTGTTATTTGCAAAGATGATAAAAAATTTACACTTATTGACGATTCCTTTAACGCAAATCCAGATTCTATGAAAGCTGGAATTGACGGATTATGCTCTTACGAATCCGCTCAGTCCGCTCAGTCCGCTCAGTCCGCACATTCTGCTGATTCCGCATGCACTAAGCTTTTTAGAATCGCAGTTTTAGGCTCAATGTTGGAACTTGGGTCTAATGAAAATAAAATGCATGAATCTATTGGCGAATACGTTGCAAAACGCAATATTGATGCAATAATTACGGTTGGGTCAACTTTAAGCGAAAAGTTAGATGAGTTAGCTTCTTGTATAGCTAAAGGTGCTAAAGATAATTGGCAAAATAGAGATAATCATCAAAATAAAACTGATGATTCTAATTGTGATTCTAATTGTGATTCTAAAAACAGTGTGTATTTTGTGCATGATTGCTCTGAGGCAAATAACATTGTTTGGAGTCTTGTGGCCGAGCATCCTAGTACTGTTGTGTTACTAAAGGGGTCTCACGCTTCGGGACTAAGTGCTTTGGCTGAAAGTTGGGCTAAACTTAGCAATGGCTCTAGCAATGGTCTTAACAAACATACGGAGGTTAACCTGTGATTGCGCTTATTGTGGGAATAGTGGTGTCGCTAATAGTGACGATTGTTGGCACACCGCTTTTAATCCGCCTAGTACACCGCCTAAATTACGGACAATACATTCGTCAAGACGGTCCACAATCTCACTTAGTTAAGCGCGGAACACCTACTATGGGTGGTGTTGTTATAAACCTCGCTGTTGTAGTTGGATGGGCTGCCTCCGCACTTTACAGGTATTTTTCCGTTGGTAGAACGCCGTCTTGGTCTGCTGTTCTTGTTCTTTTTGCCATGCTTTCAATGGGTTTTCTTGGCTTTATTGATGATTTTGCAAAGGTAAGGAAAAAGCAGAATCTTGGTCTTTCTGTGCGCGCAAAGCTGTTTGGTCAGGTTATTTTTGCAAGCATTTACGCTGTTTTAGCTCTTATGCTTCCAACTCAGTCTGGTATTGCAAGCGCTCAGCCTGGCATGAGTTTTATAGAAAAACCATTCTTTGATTTTTCAATGTTTGGCAGAGTAGCTGGAATCGTAATTTTTATTGTTTGGGTAAACTTTTTAATGGCTGCGTGGTCTAATGCAGTAAATCTTACAGACGGATTAGATGGCCTTGCTGCTGGATCCTCTATGATTGCTTTTGCGGGATATGCTTTGATTGCTTTTTGGGAGAGTTATCACGTTAAAGGCGGTGGCCATTTTGGATTCTCTTATGCCGTTTCGGATCCGCTTGATTTAACCATTATCTCCGTTTGCGCAGCCGTTGCCTGCTTTGGGTTCTTGTGGTACAACTCAAATCCTGCTCAGGTGTTTATGGGAGACACTGGGTCTTTGGCTTTAGGTGGTCTTTTTGCCGCGCTTTCAATCGCCACTCACACGGAGTTTTTGGCTGTTATTTTAGGCGGGCTATTTGTTATGGAAACCTGCAGTGACGTAATCCAAGTTGGATGCTTTAAAATGACACATAAACGAGTGTTTAAAATGGCTCCAATCCATCACCATTTTGAGCTTGTTGGATGGGCAGAAGGCAAGGTTGTTGTTCGTTTTTGGATGATTGAGCTTATGTTTGTTCTATCCGCGTTGATGACATTCTATGCGGATTGGGCAGGTCGTTCTGGACTCTTGATTTAGCAGGTTCACCGATTAATAATGGCTATACAATTGCTATACCTATACAATTGCGATTAGTAAGGGTGATTATATGAGCAGCGTTGCAAATGATTTATGCAAGGAGTTCTCTTTACACACTGAATTCCCGTTCCATAATGTTCTTGTAGCAGGATTAGGTGTTTCTGGTATAGGTGCCATGGAAGTACTTAAAACTGTTGGAGCTAACGCGATTAGCGCAGACGAACGCAAGGCGGAAGCTCAAATCCACGATTTTTCCAAAATCGACTGGACCAAGATTGATGCTGTTGTAACATCGCCAGTTTTTAACCCTAGAACACCTTTTATTTTAGAGGCTCAAAAGCGCAATATTCCAGTTATTAGTGAGGTAGAACTTGCATGGCTTGTGCGCGTAAAGTCGCTTAAAACAAGTCTTCCAGCCGCATGGATTGGAATTACTGGAACAAATGGCAAAACTTCTACAACCGAAATGACATCTCAGATGCTTACTGCTTGCGGTCTAGATGCTCCTGCTGTTGGCAATATTGGCAAGTCGGTTTCCCATGCTGCGCTAGAAAAAGAGCACGATGCATTATGCGTTGAATTAAGCTCTTTCCAGCTACATTTTACGGATTCCTTAGAGTTAGATTGTGCTGCGATCACTAACATTGCGGCCGATCATTTAGACTGGCATGGCGGAATCGAAGCCTACGCAAAAGATAAGTCTAAAGTTTTTAATGGCGTTAAAAAAGCGCTTGTGTACAATGCTCAAGATTCACGCGTTAGCGAATTAGCAAAGATTGCACAAGTTAAAGATGGTTGCAAAAAAATTGGTTTTACGCTTTGCGCTCCAAAATCTGGAGAAATAGGCGTTGAAGATGGTTGGATTGTAGACAAAAGTGGCGTTGCTGGTGCAAAAGTTGGCGAAGCAAACAAAATAGTGGCGTTAAATGAACTAAAGCATTTATGTGAGCCAGATGGAAGCGTGTATCCGCATCTTCTTGCAGATGCATTAACTGCGTTAGCGCTAACTCTTGGCTTAAAACAAGACGTTGAAAATGCAGTTAAGGCATTGCGTAACTTTGCTCCAGGAGGGCATAGGATTCAAACAGTAGCTACTTTAAACGCTGAAGATAATCTTCCAGACCACGCGATTCGTTTTGTGGACGATTCAAAAGCAACTAATGCTCATGCTGCTGCCGCCTCTATTTCTAGTTTTGGTAAAAAATCCGTTATTTGGATTGCTGGAGGCCTTGCAAAGGGCGGTCATTTTGAAGATTTAGTTAAGCAAAATCGCAATATTATTAAGGCTGCTGTTGTTATTGGTTTAGATCAAAATCCAATTGTTCAGGCTCTTAACGCTCAGGGGCAAGATATTCCTGTAACAATTGTTTCCGCAAACGGCGAAAGCTATGAGTCTTTTGATTATGCAAATGATTCTGTTGTTAACAAAGCTCAGAATTCGCCAATTTCTAACGCTGATTCCTCGCTGGGGCAAAAAGTCATTTCTACAGCTGTTCAAGCTGCTGGAAGGTACGCGCAGCCTGGAGATGTTGTTCTTTTAGCGCCAGCATGCGCCTCTATGGATCAGTTTGTTTCTTATGCAGATCGTGGAAATCGTTTTGCTAAAGAATCTGAGCAGTGGGTTAAGTGCCATGAATGAGAACAATAGAAAAGATGGCTCATCTAACAATAAGCCTGCAAAAAAGCTTAGAAGACGCATTTTGGGCACAAAGTCTTTTGGCACAAAGTCTTCTGCCGCAAAGCCATCCGCAGCTAAAACCAATAATTCCGACAGTTTTTCTAGTGTTCAAGATTCTCTTAGCGAGAATGCCAAGGCTTTTAAGCAATATGTTGGTATTCGCAGTATTTTCAACCCATTGTGGTGCCTTTTTGGACTAAGAATATCCGTTGTAATATTAACCGTTTTTGGCTTATTTATGGTGTTTTCAAGCTCTTCGGTAACAATGATTACTTATGGAGCTGGCCCTTGGGGTTCTGGAATAAGCCAGCTGATTTATTGCATTATTGGCCTTATTGGATATTTGGTTTTTTCGCATTTACCAGTCGATTTCTATAAAAGTAAGATTATTGTAATTTACGCAATATCGGTTTTTATGCAATTTTTGACTTTTGTACCAGGCATTAGGCACGAGGTTAATGGCAATGCTAGCTGGATTAAAATAGGCCCGTTTACAATGCAGCCAGCAGAAATCACAAAGCTTGCTATATGCATTTGGCTACCAATGGCACTTATTCTTGCAAAAAAGGCATATAAGCGTGTTGCTATGCGAGCCTATATTCCAACTGTTGCAGCTCTAGGTGTTTCGGTTCTTTTAGTTGTTGCAGGCAAGGATCTTGGTACCGCTCTTATTATTTTGCTAATTGCTATTGTTGCGTTTTATGTAGGCGGATTCCCTACAAAATGGCTTGTTGTGGCTCTTATAACGGCGTGTGCTGCGGTTTTGCTGCTTGTTGTTACTAGCCAAAATCGTATGCGTCGTATTCTTGCCACTATTCAGGGTTGCGATGCAAAGTCAATTAGAGGCGTTTGCTTCCAGGCGATTCACGCACAATATGCAATGGCTTCTGGCGGAATCATGGGCGTTGGCATAGGCAATTCTAGGGAAAAGTGGAATTATTTGCCGTATGCTCACAACGATTTTATTTTTGCAATCATTGGCGAAGAAATGGGATTTGTTGTTGCTTCTTGTGTGATTCTTCTTTATATTGTGATTGGCTGGTGCCTGTTAACTTCTGCTTTGCAGTCAACAAATAAGCTTGTTTCAATATCTCTTATTAGCATTGCCACTTGGATTGTTGGTCAAGGCTTAATAAATATTTTGGTTGTTGTTCAGCTTTTGCCAGTTATGGGCGTTCCTATGCCGTTTGTTTCCGCAGGCGGATCTTCGCTTGTTATGTGTCTTCTTGCAATGGGCGTTGCGGATAGTTTTATTAAGAGTAATCCAAATATAAAATTTGGTAATAAATGGACATTCAAGCGCGCCAAATCGAAAGCAAGCGGACGTTAATTTGTAGGAAAGCTTGGTGTGAAATCCGCTTTTTGCAAAAATTTTAGTTAAAACTGAATCAATTGTTAGGTAATATATTAAAGTTTTAAATTAGACTTGTTCTGATTGGGATTTCTGATTGGGATTTTTAAGTAAGCAGATTGTAGGTGACTAAATTGGTGCAAGATAAAGACAGCAATTCTTTGCATGTTGTTCTAGCAGGCGGGGGCACTGCTGGTCACGTTAATCCTCTTCTTTCCGTAGCAGCCGCACTAAAAGATTTAGATAAGTCGATAGAAATTAGCGTTGTTGGCACTAATGCTGGCTTAGAAAAAACTCTGGTTCCTAAAGCAGGACTGCCGCTAGACGTTATTGAAAAAGTTCCATTCCCTAGAAAACCTAATCTTTACATGCTTAAGTTTCCTTTTAAGTGGATTGTAGAAACGCGCAAGGTTGCCAATATTCTTGAGCAAAGGCATGCAGATATTGTTGTTGGATTTGGCGGCTACGCGTCTGCGCCAGTTTATGCACAAGCTCACAAAATGCATTTGCCTATTGTGATTCATGAGCAAAATGCCCGCGCAGGAATGGCAAATAAGCTTGGTGCGCGTTGGGCAAGCATGATTGGTTGCGTTTACAATAACACTGGTTTGCGCGCAAAAATGGCGCCTAATGGCAGTGCGTCTAATGGCAAGGCTTTAAGGGTTGGTCTTCCTCTTAGAAAATCCATATCGGATTTATGTGCAAAGATTACTCAAGACATTGATTTAGCTAGACTTGAAGGCGCTAAGCATCTTGGATTAGACCCAAGTAGGCCGATTGTTCTTGTAACTGGCGGGTCTTTGGGTGCTAAAAGCATTAACGAAGCTGTATCTATGGCCGCTGGCGATTTACTCAAATGTGCGCAAATCATTCATCTTACGGGTAACGGAAAATCTAAAGAGGTTAAAGATAATGTTTCGCGCTCGGCTGGTCTTAATCAAATAAACGACATTAAGCCAGAACATGCAGGACTTGGTGATTATCATATTTGTGAATATTTAGAGCGAATCGATTGGGCTTTTGCTTGCGCCGACTTGGTGATTTGCCGATCGGGAGCTGGAACTGTTGCAGAAGTTTCGGCGATTGGTGTTCCAGCAATCTACGTGCCGCTTCCAATTGGAAACGGAGAGCAGCGCTTTAACGCTCAGCCTGTTGCAGACGCAGGTGGAGCGATTATTGTAAACGACTGCGATTTTAACGATGACTGGATTCGCGCAAACGCGTTGGAATTGCTTAATAACCCAGACGAGCTTTGCCAAATGCGCGAAAAGGCTTGGAAATATGGCATTCGCAATGCTGCAAGCGTAATGGCGGAGCATATTCTTAAAATTGCAAAAGAAAGCAAAAATAATCATGGAAATTAATATGAACCCTATGCGCTCAGCGTTTGGAGCAAATCAGACTATATCTTCTTTAGGTTCTGTGCATTTTATTGGCATTGGCGGCGCTGGAATGAGCGTTTTAGCCGAGATGCTACACGAGCAGGGCGTTAGCGTAAGTGGCTGCGATAGCAAAGAAAGTGACCACACAACACGCCTAGAAGAACTTGGTGTAAATGTGCAGATTGGTCAAAGTGCAAGTCACGTAAAAAATGCAGATGTTCTTGTGTATTCTAGCGCTATTAAGCCAAGCAACCCCGAAGTAGTGGCGGCCGCCGAAAATGGCGTAAAACTTGTTCATAGAAGTGACATCTTATCTTTACTTTTAAGCGCTAAAAAAGGCGTGACTGTTGCTGGAGCGCATGGTAAAACTACAACAAGCTCTCTTTTGGCTCATATTTTAAAAGTTTGTGGCAAAGGCGATTTAGCAGACCCAAGCTATGCGATTGGCGGTTCGATTCAAGCGCAAGGCGGCGGCGAGGTTGACGGAGGCCACGCTGGGCGCGGAAGCGTTATGGTTGCAGAGGCAGACGAATCCGACGGCAGCTTTGAAAAATACAACCCATATATTGCGATTGTTACAAACGTAGAAGCGGATCACCTAGACCACTACAAGAACGCGCAAAATTATCGCGCAGCGTTTGTTGAACATTTAAGCCACGCTCTTGGATACATTGTGATTTGCGCAGACGATGATGGCGCTCGCGCTGTTTTAGAGGATTTAAGCGATGATTCTCTTAAAAAAACAATCGCCTACGCAAGTAGCAAGAACAGTGTTTCTTGCCTAAGCAACAGGGTAAAAAGCTTTGTAAAATTTGCGTTTATTAATCACGAAAGCGAAAAGACGGGTAGTGGTAGCGAGTCGTTTGTTATTGATTTTAATGGCGATTCTACAAACGTTAGTCTTATGATTCCAGGCCTGCACAATGCCAGAAATGCGTGTGCTGCGATTATTGCTGCAACGCTTTTGGGAATGGATTCAAAAGATGCTGCATCTGGCGCTTCTAGCTTCCTAGGCGCTTCTAGAAGATTTGACATTCGCGGATGCGTTGGCGGAGTAACGGTTGTGGATGATTACGCGCATCACCCTACAGAGATTGACGCCCTTTTGCGTGCTGCAAGAAGAAGATACCCAGATTCTACGATTCGCGTGCTTTTCCAGCCGCATCTGTTTTCTAGAACGCGCTCTTTTGCGCACGAATTTGCTTCTGCTCTATCTCTTGCAGACGATGTTATTGTTACTGGTATTTTTCCAGCGCGAGAAAAGCAAGAAGATTTTCCAAATATTCACGCTTCGACTATTGTTAACGCAGCCAAAGAATGCGGACTTAATTGCAATATTGAAGCTGTAGAAGATATGAATGATGGTGCTTTGTTGCTTGCACGTAGAGCGAATAGTGGGGATGTGCTGTTTACTGTTGGTGCTGGAAGTATTACTGCTATGACGTCTGTTATGCTAGAAGAGTTGCGCTCAAAATAGTGTGTAAAGTCGCAAGTAAGTCGCCAAATAAGTAAATCGCAAGTAAATCGCAAGTAAATCGCGAAAAGATGCAAGAGGAAAGTAGGTGAGTGGTAGTTATGGGACGAGTGATTTTTGGTAAATCTGCGAGTGCTAATAAATCTAACGTGTCTAGTGAATCTACTGAATCTACTGAATCTATTAAGAGGTTGCGCGTTGCAAAATCTGGTAAGTCTGCTAGAAAAATCGAGTCGGCTAATGTTGTGCAAAATAGCGTGCAAAATGGCGTGCAAAATGGCGTGCAAGATATCCCGCTTAATGTAGTTAACAGTGCGCATAATGCCGTTAAAAATGCACGCTCTAAAAACGCTTTTGTAGATGCAAGAAGACTTTCTGTAGTTGACTTTGTAAAGCAAACTTTAAAGTCTAGTGCTGGTCCACTTGGCATTGCATCTAGACCTAAAGTAATAGATTTTAGTGCAAGAGAAAAAGAAAAGAACTCCGCTAAATTGCGCACTATTTTGCTGCGATTTGCCTACACTTTTCTTGCGGTTGCAATAGTTGTATTGCTTTGCTGGCTGCTATTTTTATCGCCATTCTTCCGCTTGAATGCTAAGAATATACGCATTATAGGCTCTAATGAGTGGGTTAGTGAGCAAAAAATCGCGTCTATTGCGTCCAACCAAGTAGATAAGTCTCTGTTTTTAGTTTCTTCTCAGCAAATAATTGAGCAGTTAAACAACATACCTGGCGTAACCGAAACAAAGGTTGTAAAGCAGTTCCCACAAGGCTTGCAAATAACGGTTCGCGCGCAAAAACCTGCTGCCATGCTTAAAGCCAAAGTTGGAGAAAAACTTACAGCTGTAGACGTTAGAGGCAGGATTTTAAACGCTGTTCAAAATGTTTCTATAAGTGGAATTCCTGTTATAGAAGTTAGCGACGTTCGTAGAAGTTTAAACAGTAAAGCTGTTAAAGAAGCGTTGAAAATTGTAAGCTCGCTTTCGCAAGATTTTAGGTCTCATGTTACGCGAGTTAGCGCAAAAACGCAGGATTCCGTTGAAACAGAAGTTTCTTACCCAAGCCCAAGCGGAGATATTCATCGGCTTGTTGTTTGGGGGGATTCTTCGGATTTAGAGCTTAAAAAGGCGATTGTAGAAACGATTATTAATGATCCAAGTAAAATCGGCAATCGCCAGCTTTTAGATGTTTCTGCGCCTGCAAGGCCAATTCTTAAATAGTCTGCTTAAGTGGTTTTTAATTGTCACGTAAAGGTGTATAATAGTACTTTGTGTGTGCCAACGGTGCGCCTTATGTTATAGGTGCTCGCGTTGGGATATCCCAAGTGCCAAAGATAGCGCGCAGTAATGCGTGGCTGGAGGCGCAAGGGCCATCGGGCCGGTGGACTGTGGCTTTTCTCTTTAACCGATTCAGGTTTAAGGTGTGCTGCAGTGCTGCGGTTTCACCAAATAGAAGACATTAATGAATCGGAGAACTTAAGTTGCCTACGATTGAACAACTCGTCCGTAAGGGACGTCAGGCCAAGCCTAAGAAGTCAAAGACTTTGGCCTTGAAAGGTAGCCCGTTGCGTCGTGGCGTGTGCACTCGTGTGTACACCACCACTCCTAAGAAGCCAAACTCTGCGCTTCGTAAGGTTGCTCGTGTGCGCCTCAGCTCGGGTATTGAAGTAACCGCCTACATTCCAGGCGAAGGTCATAACTTGCAGGAGCACTCCATTGTGCTTGTGCGCGGTGGCCGTGTGAAGGATCTCCCAGGTGTGCGTTACCACATCGTGCGTGGCGCTCTCGATACCCAGGGTGTTAAGGACCGCAAGCAGGGTCGTTCCCTGTATGGAGCAAAGAAGGCGAAGTAAAACATGTCACGTAAAGGACCTGCAAAAAAGCATCAGCTGCTTCCTGATCCAATCTACGGCTCGACCGTCGTGGCTCAGTTGATTAACAAAATTCTTCTCGATGGCAAGAAGTCCATCGCAGAAAACATCGTCTACACCGCTCTTGAGCAGGTGAAGGCCAAGACCGAGCAGGAGCCAGTTTCTGTTTTGAAGCGCGCTCTCGATAACATTCGTCCAAGCCTCGAGGTTCGTTCCCGCCGCGTTGGTGGTGCAACCTACCAGGTGCCAGTCGAAGTTAAGCCTGCTCGTGCAAACACTTTGTCCTTGCGCTGGCTTACGGACTTCTCCCGCGTTCGTCGCGAGAAGACCATGGCTGAGCGTTTGGCTAACGAAATTCTCGATGCCTCCAATGGCTTGGGTGCTTCTGTAAAGCGCCGCGAGGATACCCACAAGATGGCAGAAGCAAACAAGGCTTTTGCTCACTATCGCTGGTAATCCACAAGATAATCGGTATCTTAAAGAGCTAAGGATATTAATATGGCACAAGATGTGCTTAACGACCTGAATATGGTTCGTAACATCGGCATCATGGCGCACATCGATGCTGGTAAGACTACTACCACCGAGCGTATTCTTTACTACACTGGTAAGAATTACAAGATTGGTGAAACTCACGATGGCGCTTCCACCATGGACTTTATGGCGCAGGAGCAGGAACGCGGTATTACTATTCAGTCTGCTGCAACCACTTGCTTCTGGAAGCGTCAAACCCATGACGTAGATAACCGCTATCAAATCAACATCATCGATACTCCAGGCCACGTTGACTTTACCGCAGAGGTAGAGCGTTCTTTGCGTGTTCTCGACGGTGCTGTTGCAGTGTTCGACGGTAAGGAAGGCGTGGAGCCTCAGTCCGAAACCGTTTGGCGTCAGGCAGATAAGTACAGCGTTCCACGTATTTGCTTCATCAACAAGATGGATAAGTTGGGCGCAGACTTCTACTATTCTGTTAAGACCATTAAGGAAAAGCTTGGCGCTAAGCCACTCGTTATTCAGCTTCCAATCGGCGCTGAAAACGACTTCCTTGGTGTTGTTGACTTGATTCGTATGAAGGCCTACGTTTGGAACGACGTTAAGGACGATATGGGTGCCCACTACGACACCGTTGACATTCCTGCCGATTTGCAGGAACGTGCAGAAGAATATCGTGCCGAGCTTATGGATCAGGTTGCAGAAGCCGACGAAGAGTTGCTTGAGAAGTATCTTGAATCTGGAGAACTTTCCGAAGAAGAGATTCGCATTGGTATTCGCAAGCTTACCATCGCTCGCGAAGCCTTCCCAGTAACTTGCGGTTCTGCATTTAAAGATAAGGGTGTTCAGCCAATGCTGGATGCTGTTGTTGACTTCCTTCCAAGCCCAGAAGATGTTCCATCTATTAAGGGCTTTGATCCAAGCGACGAATCCGTTGAGATTGATCGTAAGCCAGTAAATACAGATCCATTTGCTGCATTGGTCTTTAAGATCTCTACTCATCCGTTCTACGGAAAGCTTGTGTTCGTGCGCGTGTACTCTGGCGAAGTTAAGCCAGGCGATTCCGTGTACGATTCCACTAAGAGCAAGAAGGAACGCGTTGGTAAGATCTTCCAGATGCACGCAGATAAGGAAAATCCTGTAGATTCTGCAGAAGCTGGAAACATTTACACCTTCGTTGGTTTAAAGAACGTTAGCACGGGTGACACCTTGTGCGACGAGAAGAGCCCAATTTCTTTGGAATCCATGACATTCCCAGATCCTGTTATCGAGGTTGCTGTGGAGCCAAAGACGAAGGCAGATCAGGAAAAGATGAGCTTGGCTTTGGCTAAGCTTTCCGACGAGGATCCTACCTTCCAGGTTAAGACCGACGAAGAGTCTGGTCAGACTTTGATTTCTGGTATGGGCGAGCTTCAGCTCGACATTATTGTGGATCGTATGCGCCGCGAGTTCAAGGTTGAAGCGAATGTTGGTAAGCCACAGGTTGCTTACCGTGAAACCATTCGTAAGGCTGTTATGAACCAGGAATACACCCACAAGAAGCAGACCGGTGGTTCTGGCCAGTTCGCAAAGGTTTTGATGAACTTCGAGCCAATCGATCCAGAATCTGGCGAAGTCTATCAGTTTGTTAACGAGGTCACTGGTGGCCACATTACTAAGGAATTCATTCCTTCCATCGACGCAGGTGTGCAGGAAGCTATGGAATCTGGCGTTTTGGCAGGCTTCCCAGTGGTTGGCGTTAAGGCAACCGTTACCGACGGTCAGACTCACGACGTTGATTCTTCGGAAATGGCCTTCAAGATTGCAGGTTCCATGTGCTTCAAGGAAGCTGCTCCTAAGGCTCACCCAGTAATCCTCGAGCCAATTATGGCCGTGGAAGTTCGTACTCCAGAAGAGTACATGGGCGACGTTATGGGCGATTTGAACTCCCGTCGTGGAAACATTCAGTCTATGACTGACGCTACTGGCGTTAAGGTTATTGACGCTAAGGTTCCACTGAGTGAGATGTTCGGCTACATTGGTGATCTTCGTTCCAAGACTCAGGGACGTGCTATGTTCACCATGCAGATGGATTCTTACGCGGAAGTTCCAAAGGCCGTATCGGACGAGATTATTAAAGCCCAGCGCGGCGAGTAAAAGCGCACGCTACTTCGGTGTTTTGTGTCCCTAGTCAACGCTAGAATTTCCTACGTTGACTGGGTTCTGGCACCGAAGTGGCACCTAACCCAGAAACCCAGTAAATATGTAGCGAGAGGCTTCACATAAGAATGTGAGGCAAACTACGAGACGTCCAGGAGGACAAACACATGGCAAAGGAAAAGTACGAGCGTACTAAGCCGCATGTTAACATTGGTACCATTGGTCACGTTGATCACGGTAAGACTACCTTGACCGCGGCTATTTCTAAGGTGCTTCATGGCGAATATCCAGATCTGAACCCTCAGTATGACTTCGATCAGATCGACGCCGCTCCAGAAGAGAAGGAGCGCGGTATTACCATTAACATCGCCCACATCGAGTATCAGACTGAAGCACGTCACTACGCTCACGTGGACGCTCCAGGCCACGCTGATTACGTTAAGAACATGATCACCGGTGCCGCTCAGATGGATGGCGCAATCCTCGTGGTTGCTGCTACCGACGGCCCAATGGCTCAGACCCGTGAACACGTCTTGCTTGCTAAGCAGGTCGGCGTTCCAAAAATTCTTGTTGCTTTGAACAAGTGCGATATGGTTGACGACGAAGAGCTTATCGACCTCGTTGAAGAAGAGGTTCGTGACCTCCTCGATGAAAACGGCTTCGATCGCGATTGCCCAGTCATCCGTACTTCCGCTTACGGCGCTTTGCATGATGACGCTCCAGATCACGACAAGTGGGTAGAGACCGTCAAGGAACTCATGAAGGCTGTTGACGAGTACATCCCAACCCCAACTCACGATCTTGACAAGCCATTCTTGATGCCAATCGAAGATGTGTTCACCATCTCCGGTCGTGGTACCGTTGTCACCGGTCGTGTTGAGCGTGGTAAGCTCCCAATCAACACCCCAGTTGAGATCGTTGGTTTGCGCGATACCCAGACCACCACCGTCACCTCTATCGAGACCTTCCACAAGCAGATGGATGAGGCCGAGGCTGGCGATAACACTGGTCTTCTTCTTCGTGGTATCAACCGTACCGACGTTGAGCGTGGTCAGGTTGTGGCTGCTCCAGGTTCTGTGACACCACACACCAAGTTCGAAGGCGAAGTTTACGTCTTGACCAAGGACGAAGGTGGCCGTCACTCGCCATTCTTCTCCAACTACCGCCCACAGTTCTACTTCCGTACTACCGATGTTACTGGCGTTATCACCTTGCCAGACGGCATCGAAATGGTTCAGCCAGGCGATCACGCAACCTTCACTGTTGAGTTGATTCAGGCTATCGCAATGGAAGAGGGCTTGACCTTCGCAGTTCGTGAAGGTGGCCGTACCGTTGGTTCTGGTCGTGTGACCAAGATTCTTGCCTAGTATTTTCTGATTTTCTAATCTGAAAATATTTAGCTAATCTTTAAAAGACCCCGTAAGTTTTCTTGCGGGGTCTTTTTGTTTTCTGTGTTTTCTGTATTTTATTCATTTTTATGTAATTGTTCCAGATGGTTACTAAAATGGCGATTAGTGGCTTATGGCCGTGTTTACGAGTTAACATTTATTTTTAAGTTGTTAAATAATTGAGTTGTTAAATAAGAAGGTTGAGTTTATGCCTGGGGTTATTGGCATGTTGGTTAATCGTATTAAAAGTGGCTTAAAAGTTAAGGCTTTTAAGCTGTTTGTTGCTTCGATTATTGCTGTTGGCATGCTTTTTGGCATAATGCCAGCTTATGCAGCTTTTGCGCAAAATATTCAAGTGGGGGGTACCCCTAACCAGGCAACTAGCTTAAACGCCAATGGTGCTGCAGATGCAGAAAAAACAAAAAAGCAAAAAGACGCAGAAAATCCAAACGATTTATTCGCTAATAATCCAACACTTAAGAGAGACTTGTATAACTGCTTATCTTACTCTCAAAACGATGGTTTTACTTTACCTGATTCTGTTGAAAAGTGGCATCCAACAAAAACAGATATGCAGAATATCAAAAAGCTTGAATTGAGCATTGAAGACATTAGTGACATTAGCTTTTTAAAGTATTTTCCAAATCTTGAAGAATTGAAATTAGGTCACAATAATATTTCTGATTTAAATCCGCTTTCTACTCTTACAAGTCTTAAAACATTGGATTTGAGTGATAATAATATAAGTGATATTTCTAAATTAGCCAGTTTAACAAATCTTAAAAATTTGAATTTGAGTGGGAATAGTATAAGTGATATTTCTAAATTGGCTGGTTTAACAAATCTTGAATCTTTGGACATAAGTACAAACAAAATTAGTAATGTAGATAGTCTTGTTAATCTTTGTGCAGGCAAGCTTATAAGTATTAAGGCTGAAGAAAATAGTATTAGAAACGTTGATAAGATTTACGCTATTGCTGCTGTAAAAAGCGATAACTTGTTTGCTGAAGCCCATAAAGAAGCCAAAACTAATCCGTATATGTTATGGGGGAAAACCAAATACGATAGTTTGTATGATTTTTCTAAGCAGCATATTGAAGAAAATATAACTCCTACGCAGGCTAAAGCTGGGTATGAATATACTAAGCTTTTGGCGTCAACTGTTAAAGATAAAGATTACAAATTTACTTATACGTACGTTTATAGATATGTTCCTACTCCCTTTATGAAGCGAACTTATATAAATGATAAAACTATTACAATAAATGAAAATGATGGAGTTAAATTAATAGATTTTGACCTAAATAAAACATTAGGATTTGAGTTCTATCCTCATACAGGTGGAGAAAATGTTCATGTTGGTCCTAATTTTTTGTTTAATGGAGAATTGTTGATTCGTCAATATAAGATACAAGATTTTAATATTGAACTTGGATTTGGTGAGGGAAGAGGGATTGATATGTCATCTCTAAAATCCAAAGTTGTAATAGACGGATTTAAAAAAGGCATGGATTATTTTGATTTTTCATATTGGGATGCCTGGAATGAAAATATTAATACTGATGGTGCAATTGGCAAGAATGCATATCTGCCTGGCGAATACAATTTTGCTGCAGCTTTAAAATATACACAAGGAGAAGCAAAAGGCAACAAGATAATTGGGTATGATTCTGTTGATAACTTTAATATTCACGTTAAAGTAAAAACAATGGCTGAAACGTGGCCTGCTAAAAGCAGTGATGTGAAAATTGATGATATTGATTCGGCTAGCGCTACGCAGTCTAGTAGCAAACCGACTGTGAAATCGATTAGTGATGATGTTAAAAATCAAGTTGAGGGATTATTTGCAAAAGGTGGAAAGCGTGACTACCCTGCAATTCCTGCTGGTTTGAAGCCTACTGCATGTGATTATTGTGATCCAGAGGATGATGATTGTAATAAGAGAAATTGTGGTGACGACACAAACGCTTACTCATTTTATTTGTATGGACCAACGAATCCTGAACCTACTATTTTCAAAAAAGTAGGAGATTTTTGTTCATATACGGATGAGCATGATAATGATGTTGCATATTATTACAAAGTGCCTACGGTTACGGTAGATAATTTTACAATACCTGAAGCAACTAGTGAAAATCAGATTGTTAATGTTCCTGTTACGGTTACTTATGTTGATGGGTCTAAGTGTACGTTTAACGCTAGCTTTACTGTAAAGGCAAAACCGAACCCGAACCCGGATCCAAAGCCTCAACCACAACCAGAGCCTCAGCCGCATCCGCAGCCAGGCCCTCAGCCAGGCCCTCAGCCAGGCCCTCAGCCAGCTCCGCAGCCAACACCAACGCCTGTGCCAACGCCTCAACCTCAACCGCAGCCTCAACCGTCAGATCCGCAGGATCCGCCTGTCACGCCTACGCCTGCGCCGACGCCGACGCCAGATCAGCCTGGAACCCCTTCTGGTCAATCGCACATGACGGAACCAGATATATTGCCTAAGCCGTATTTGAACATAGACGTAACGCCTAATCCAAACATAAGCACAGCGCCTACTAATGGCCACAAAACCGCTGATAGGGTTAACTCTGCCTCATCCAAATCGCGTGGAACTATTCCAGCAACTGGCTCCGACTCGTCTTTAATAGCACTTGCCGCAATTCTTAGCGTGTTGCTTGGTGTTGTTGCTATTCGCATACGAAAAAACCCAAGCCGCAAAGCTTGGGTTTTCAACAAGTGCCCCCTCAGGGATTCGAACCCTGGACACGCTGATTAAGAGTCAGCTGCTCTAGCCAACTGAGCTAAAGGGGCGTTGGCGTTTTCTTGAGCCGAGTAATAACTATACTCACAATCGATTTATTTGCAAGTCACGGCGTGTCGTGCTTTGTGTGTTTTCTGTGCTTATTGCGAATTTTTTAAACGCTTATTGTCCATCTTTTAAAAGAAACTTGGTATATGACTTTACCTTTGCATGCAAGCGAAACAAGCGCTGAAAATCCTTGGCCAGTAAGCGTCATAAGCCAAAAGTTCCATGGAGCTGTAGAGAAGTGGCCTGCGGCTTGGGTAGAAGGTCAGATTGTTGAAATCAACATGAGAAGGTCTACGTCTGGCTACATAACGCTTAGAGACAGCAACGAAGACGTTTCAATCTCCATAATGGGCTTTAGCAATTTTGTTCAGCAGGCTAAAGATTTGCGTCAGGGAGATAGGGTAGTTGTTCACGGCAAGGCAGATATTTGGGTAAAAGCAACACGATTGAGCTTTGTTGCCGACGAAATTAGGCGTGTTGGTGCTGGCGATTTAAAGGCGCAAATAGACGAGTTGCGCAAAAAGCTTAAAGGCGAAGGCTTGTTCGACGCAGAAAACAAGGTGCCGCTGCCTGAGTTTCCAAAGTGCATTGGTCTGGTGTGTGCACCTCAAGCTCGCGCCGAGGGAGATGTTATTACAAACGTTAATTTGCGCTGGCCTGTAACGCGTTTTAAGGTGGTTCACGCGCATGTTCAGGGTGTGCAATGCCCAGCGGACGTTATTGCGGCAATTAAACAGCTAGATGCCGACCCAGAGGTTGATGTGATTATTGTTGCGCGCGGCGGCGGTAGTTTTGAAGATTTGATTGGATTTTCGGACGAGGGCGTGGTTCGCGCAACGGCTGCTTGCTTAACTCCGATTGTTTCTGCGATTGGTCACGAAGACGATTGGACGCTTATTGATTTGGCGGCAGATATGCGAGCTTCTACGCCTACAGATGCAGCAAAGCGCGTTGTTCCAGATGTTAACGAGCAATGGCAGTTGATTGACAACGCTTTGCAGCATGCGCGCATGAGGATTTCTGCCCGAGTTAGCAACGAGATTCAGCTTATTGAAGGCTACGCAAATAGGCCAAGTATTACCCAGCCAACCACTATGCTGGAGCCGCACGAGTTGTTTGTGCAGCAGGCGGTTGAACGCATGAGGCATGGTTTGGTGCGGTTGCTTGACGACGCTAGCTTGACTGTTGAAAAGGCGCATGCCAGTGTTATGGCTCTTAGCCCGCAGTCAACGCTTAATCGCGGTTACGCGGTTGTGCAGATTAGCGGCGGGAAAGTGCTTGACGATTCTAGTCGTGTAAAAGCTGGAGACGATATAACAGTCACTCTTAAAAGTGGCTTGATCACAGCTAGCGTTACGTCTGTAGAAAAGTCGTAAAGTTTTAAAGTTTTAAAGTTTTAAGTAAAAAATCTTAAGTAAAAAATTAGAAAAGGATGATTATGAGTGACGAAACAAAAGACGCAAGTGCAAAAGTTGACGCGATTAGCACACTTAGCAACGAAGAGCGCGCTGCGATTAACGCAATGCCTTACGAAGAGGCTCGCGAAAAGCTTGTGCAAGCTGTTAAAGCACTTGAGGCTGGCGGCTTGACTTTAGATCAATCTATGCATCAATGGGAGCTTGGAGAGGCGTTAGCAAAGCGCGCGCAGGGTTTGCTTGCTGCGGTTCGCGCTAAGCTTGACGCGGCTCAGGCGGAGCAATCCGCTACGGCTGCTACGGCTGGAACGCAGTCGAATCTTGAATCGTGATTATTCTGTGGTGTGTAAACTACGCCATGGTGTATAATTGCCATTTGTTGCCTCGGTAGCTCAGTGGATAGAGCACCACTCTCCTAAAGTGGGTGTCGTCAGTTCGATTCTGATTCGGGGCACTTTTCTTTCCCCAATGTTAGGGGATAGTGTTAGATTATTTCTAACTTAAGCGATGATCCGTTATCGGCGGGGAGTTTTCGGAAGAACGGCGAGTGTTCGTAAGATTCTCGCTTATTAGAACCGACGGGGTTGGCCCGCATAGCCAAACACGAGAGGCTGCAAGAGTTGCGTTGAGCATTTTGCAGCAAGCGAGGTGGTACCGCGGCGTAACTGTCGTCCTCGCAGGGAAATATTCACCCTGTTGAGCGAGGAGAGCACAGTGAGCGAATCCACTAATCCAGCCGAAAAGTTGTGCGCAAATAACGTATACCCAAAGGTAAGTGTTGCCGCATCTGCACAAGAAGCTGCCAGTGAGCAAGTTGCACCAAATCCTTCTTTCCCAAAGCTTGAAGAGTCAGTGCTTCAATACTGGGATGCAAATAACACTTTCCGTAAGTCAATCGAATACCGCCCGTCTGGCAAGGGTAGCCAAAACGAGTTTGTGTTCTTTGATGGCCCTCCATTTGCAAACGGTCTTCCTCACTACGGCCACTTGCTCACAGGTTATGCAAAAGACGTTGTTCCGCGCTATCAGACTATGCGCGGACGCAAAGTAAATCGCGTTTTTGGCTGGGATACTCACGGCCTTCCAGCAGAGTTGGAAGCGCAGAAGGAACTCGGCATTGAGTCGGTTGATCAAATCGAAAAAATGGGCATCGCAAAGTTCAACGATGCTTGCCGTGCCAGCGTTTTAAAGTACACAAACGAGTGGCAAAACTACGTACATCGTCAGGCGCGCTGGGTTGATTTTGAGCGCGGCTACAAAACGCTTAACATTCCATACATGGAATCCGTTATGTGGGCCTTTAAGCAGCTTTACAGCAAGGGATTGGCTTACAAGGGTTACCGCGTGCTTCCGTACTGCCCTAAGGATCAGACGCCTCTTAGTGCGCACGAGCTTCGTATGGATGCAGATGTTTACCAGAATCGTCAAGATGCCACTGTTTCCGTGGCCGTTAAGCTTCGCGATGAGGCCGACGCTTACGCAGTATTCTGGACCACTACTCCTTGGACCGTGCCAACAAACTTCGCAATCGTAGTTGGTGCAGACATTGACTACGTGGAAGTTCGCCCAACTGAAGGCAAGTTTGCTGGTAAAAAGTTCTACATTGGCAAGCCTTTGCTTGAATCCTACACTAAGGAACTTGGCGAAAACTACGAAGTTGTGCGCGAACTTAAGGGTGCTGAGATGGCTGGTTGGCGCTACTATCCAGTATTCCCATACTTTGCAAGCGATTCCGCGCTTTCCGAGGGCGGCACTCCTGGTCCTAACGCTTTTACGATTTTTACAGCAGATTATGTTGACACCGCAGAAGGTACTGGCCTTGTTCACCAGGCTCCTTACGGCGAGGACGATATGAACACGCTTAATGCGCACGAAATTCGCAGCGTTGACGTGCTCGATGCTGGCTGCAAGTTTACAAGCGATTGCCCAGATTACGAAGGCTTGTATGTTTTCGACGCCAATTTGCCAATTTTGCGCAACTTGCGCGCAGGAGATGGCCCGCTTGCCAAGATGCCAGAAGATCAGCGCGCGTTGCTATTCCAAGAAAAAAGCTATGTGCACAGCTATCCTCACTGCTGGCGTTGCGCAACTCCGCTTATTTATAAGCCTGTTTCTAGCTGGTTTGTTTCGGTTACAAAGATTAAGGAGCGCTTGCTAGAGCTTAATCAACAGATTAATTGGATTCCTGGAAACGTTAAGGACGGCCAGTTTGGTAAATGGCTTTCTAACGCTCGCGATTGGTCGATTAGCCGTAATCGCTTCTGGGGCTCGCCAATCCCAGTGTGGGTGAGCGACGATCCAAAGTATCCTCGCGTAGATGTGTATGGATCTTTGGAAGAGCTTAAGGCTGATTTTGGTGATTATCCTCGCGACGACGATGGCAATGTGAATATGCATCGTCCGTATATTGATCGCCTTACTCGACCAAACCCAGACGATCCTACTGGAAAGTCGCAAATGCATCGCATTACGGATGTTCTTGACTGCTGGTTTGAGTCTGGTTCTATGCCTTTTGCGCAATTCCATTATCCGTTTGAAAACAAGGACTTCTTCGAAGAGCACTTCCCATGCGATTACATTGTTGAATACATTGGCCAGACTCGTGGATGGTTCTACACGCTTCACATTATGGCTACGGCTCTATTCGACCGACCAGCCTTTAAGAACGTGATTTGCCACGGCATTGTGCTTGGTTCCGACGGTCAGAAGATGAGTAAGCATTTGCGCAATTACCCAGATGTTAATGGCGTTTTTAACGAGTACGGCTCGGATGCTATGCGTTGGTTCCTTATGTCTTCGCCAATTTTGCGCGGCGGCAATTTGATTGTGACTGCAGACGGCATTAGGGATACGGTTCGCCAAGTTATGCTTCCAGTTTGGAGCTCGTACTACTTCTTTACGCTGTATGCCAATGCTGCAAACGGTGGCAAGGGCTACGATGCTCGTAGACTTCGCGCGGACGAGGTTGCAGGCCTTTGCAACATGGATCGCTACTTGCTTGCTCGCACGCGTTTGCTTGTTGAGCGCGTAGAAAAGTGCTTGAACGAGTTTGCGATTAGCGATGCTTGCGCAGCAGTTAGTGACTTTATTGACGTTCTTACTAATTGGTATATTCGCGGCAGTCGCGACCGCTTCTGGAATGAAGATGAAGCTGCTTTCAACACGCTTTATACTGTGTTGGAAGCCTTTATGCGCACGATTGCTCCTCTTGCTCCTATGGAAGCAGAGGCTGTGTGGCGTGGCCTTACTGGCGGCGAATCCGTGCATTTGGCTGATTGGCCTTATTTGGTGGAGCCTGAGACTCTTTCGGATGGCGAGAAGAACCCTAAGGCTGGAGAAGTCACCGAGCTTGGTGCGGTTCTTGCGCATGACGATGCTTTGGTTGCTGCTATGGATAAGGTTCGCGAGGTTGTGTCTTCTACGCTTTCGTTGCGTAAAGCGGAGCAGTTGCGCGTGCGCCAGCCTCTTGCAAACTTGACGGTTGTTGCAGAAAATACGGCTGCTGTAGAGCCATATGAGCAGGTTCTTGAGCGTGAGCTTAATGTGAAGAATGTAACATTCTGCACTTTGGAAGACGCAAGCGACCACGGTTTGAAGATTGTTCACGAGCTTAAGGTTAACGCTCGCGCGGCTGGCCCTCGTTTGGGTAAGCAAGTGCAGTTTGCTATTAAGGCTTCGAAGAGTGGCGATTGGCGTGTTGACGCCTCTGGTGCTCCTGTTGTCAATACTCCAAACGGCGAAGTTGCGCTTGAACAAGGTGAATATGAGCTTGTAAATCGTGTTGAGTCTTCGGATGCTCAAGCAGCTGCAAATACTGCTTCTGCTGCAATGCCAACTGGCGGCTTTGTTATGCTTGACACTGCTTTGACGGCGGATTTGCTTGCGGAAGGTTATGCTCGCGATGCTATTCGCGCTGTTCAAGATGCGCGTAAAGAGAGCGGCTTAGACATTAGCGATAGAATCGCTTTGACTTTGAGCGTGCCAGCAGCCGATGTTGCTAAGGTAAATCAGTTCCGTGATTTGATTGCGGAAGAAACTTTGGCAACTAGCTTTGAAGTTACAGAGGCTGATTCTAGCGCAACCGAGCTTAGCGTAAGTCTTAAGCGTGCGTAGTTTAAGCATTACGTAAATCTTTAGCTAACTAAACAAAAAACGTGCCGTTGTATTATTAAATACCTCGGCACGTTTTGTTTTTGCGTGTGGTGGGTGGTTTGTGGTGTTGTATGTAAATCGTGTGGAATTTGGAACAAATGCAGGGAGGATTTTCCAGAGTTTGTTCCAAATTTGGGTTGAATTTGGTACAAAATGCGGAAAGTCGCTCGCGCGTTACAGCGCGCTCACGTCTTCGCCGCGCAGAAGCAGTGCTTCTGCTTTGAGCGGCTCAGCGAATCGAAGTGCATTCGCGCGCTACGCTTTAAGCGCTCATGCAAGTCGATTCGCGCTACGCTTCGAGTGAAAAAGCAAGACGATGCGACACTCCGATTTCCATACCTTCATATAGATTCGTTATAACGACAGTACAAATCTACTCATGTTTGTATTTGTTGGTTTTATAGAAAAATTGCAATACGAAAGTGCAGGTAACGAAATGAGTGGCGATGAAAAGGGGCGGTGTATTTTATTCGCGTAGCAAGCGCGACTTATCAAGTGTTACCGCAATTGTTGGAATTGCAATAATCTCACTGTTTGTTTTATTGGCGATTTTTGCCGACCTCTTTACTCTTATTACAGGTAATGATCCATATAGCGAAAATCCCGATGTTTTGTCGGATTCTTCGTTGCCTACAGGCATAGGCGGAATAAGCTCAAAACATTGGTTTGGCGTAACGCCATTGCGCGGAATTGACTTATTTGCAATCATCTCTCACGGCGCAAGAATCTCTCTTGGCATTGGCTTAGCTTCTACTGCAATCTCCGTTGTTTTAGGCGTTGTAATTGGCGTTATTGCTGGTTATTTTGGTGGTTTTGTTGATTTTGCAATTTCTCGCATTATGGACGTGTTCTTTGGGTTCCCGTTCCTAATCTTTGCGATTGCGCTTTCTGCGATTGTTCCTCAAACTTTCCCGCGTCCGCTTCTTTTAACTCTTGTAATCGGCTTTTTTGGTTGGCCTAGCATGGCGCGATTGGTTCGCGGCGAAACACTTAGCCTTAAAAATCGCCATTTTGCTGTGGCTTCCAGAGTTATGGGCGCTAGTGCTTTTCATGTTTTGCGCAATCAGATTTTGCCAAACATGCTTCCAATAATCATTGTTAATACAACACTTTCTATACCAGGCCGTATTGCACTCGAAGCGGCACTTTCATTTCTTGGCGTTGGCATGAATCCGCCTTCGCCTTCGTGGGGACGCTCAATATCCGACGCAGTGCAGTGGGCATTGGTAGACCCGTGGTATTTAATATTCCCAGGTTTATCTTTGTCCCTGCTTGCGCTCGGGTTTAATATGCTGGGCGATTGGCTTTCTTCAAAAATGGAGATAGCAGCATGAGCGTTTTTCTTTACATTATTAGGCGCGTTGCAAGCGCTTTGGCTGTTATTGCTGTTATTGCAATGGCAATGTTTTTGATTTTCTTTATGACTCCAACAAATCCTGCGCAGCTTATGTGCGGCAAACCTTGCACGCCTGAGCGTTTAGCACAAGTTTCTGCGTTTATGGGAACTGATTTGCCTTGGTATGGTCAGCTTTTTAACTATTTGCAGGGTATTTTTGTTGGCCGTACTTTTGGTGATTCTGCATCTGCCAGCGCAATTGTTTGCGCGACTCCTTGCTTAGGATGGTCTTTTGCGCTTAATGAGCCTGTTACTGGTTTGATTTTTAGTCGTTTTCCAGTTACCGCATCAATCGCTATCGGCGCTGCTGTTTTGTGGATGCTAATTGGCGTATTTGCAGGCGTTTTGCAAGCTGTTAAGCGTGATTCGTGGATTGATCGCTTAATCGTAGCGTTGTCTTCGATTGGTATTTCGTCTCCTACCTACCTAATTGGTTTGCTGGCGATTATTGCTTTTGCGGTTTACATTCCAGTTTTTCCTACTGGCGGATATGTTAGCTTCTTTGCTAATCCTTTTGACTGGGCTTGGCATCTGCTACTCGCTTGGATTGTTTTAGCGTTGATAAATGGCGCTTTTTATGCGCGCATTACTCGTTCTACAATGCTTAGGGAATTTGGTAAAGATTATGTGCGAACTGCAAGAGCAAAGGGCATGCCCGATTCACATGTTGTAGTAAATCATGCTTTGCGAAATGCAATTTTACCAATATTTACAATGTTTGGTTTAGATCTTGGCGGTCTTCTTGGTGGAGCGGTTATAACTGAGCGCGTGTTCTCTATGCACGGGTTGGGTTCTCTTCTTTTAGACGCTGTTAAGACTTTTGATTTGCAAGTTTTGGTTGGAGTTACGCTGTTTTCGGCCGCTCTTGTAATAATTGCAAATCTTATTGTTGACGTCTGTTATTGTTTGCTTGATCCTAGAGCGGCTAAAGTCGCCCTTTAAAGTGGTGATTAGTGAGCGATTAAAATCGCCAGCAAAATCGCCATTAAGGTTGCGGCTAAAGTCGCTACTAAAGTCTTCTTTAAATCACAATAATAAAAATTTTTAATAACTTTATAACTTTATAAAAAATTAAGGAAAAATCATGCAAAATACACAAAATATGCAAAATTATTATCAAATCATCAAAAAATTTAATCGTGGCTTTGCTCTAAATACATTAAGAGCAATTGCCGTAATTCTAGTGTTTTCGCTGGTTTATGCATTTTCTGCTTGCGGATCTGCTGCGCAAAGTGGTCAAAACCTACAAAAAAGACTACCAAATGCTTCTGTGCTTAATAGCAATCCAAAAAAGGGCGGAACGCTTACGATTCTAAGCTCTGAATCAAAAATGGATTTTGATCCTGCAAGAAGTCAAGGTTTGCCAATAACCTCTAATAGCCTAGTTTTCCGCGCTTTAACAACGTGGAAAGTAACACCAAGTGGTAAAACGCGTGTTGTTGCCGATTTAGCAACAGATACTGGAACTGCTTTAGACGGCGGAAAAACTTGGAAGTACACTCTTAAAAAAGGCATTAAATACCAGGATGGAAGCCCAATAACGTCTAAAGATATTAAATATGGTCTTGAGCGTTCTTTTGCAAACTCGCTTACAGGCGGATTTGGTTACCACAAAGCGCTTTTGGAAGGCGCTAAAGACTATGCCGGTCCGTTTAGTGGCAAATCTTTGGATTCTATTGAAACTCCAGACAATCAAACAATCATTTTTAAACTAAATGCTGCTTTTGCTAATTGGCCTTGGGTTGCGTCTTTGGCTGCATTTGCTCCCGTTCCGCTAAATTCTGGGAATGCGCAGGATTATGGCAAAAGCCCAGTTGCTTCTGGACCGTACAAAATTGTTGAAAACGAAGCTGGCAAGCAAATTGTTATGGTTAGAAACACTAATTGGGATTCCAGCGCGGATTCAATTCGAGCTAATTACCCAGACAAGATAATTTGGAAGCTTGGTGTTGATCCTTCTGTTGCTGCCCAATCTATGATTCAAGGCAATTCTGGCGCAGACAATGCTATTCTTGCAGATTTTGTGCCTCCAGCTCAACGCGCACAAGCTAAAGCAAACTACAAGTCGAGCAATCTTTTAGTTACAAGCGGTGACGGAGCGTTGGAATATTTGGCCATGAACAATCGCCGTATTAAAGATGTTAAGATCCGCAAGGCGATTCAGTACGCTGTAGATAAGCAGTCGTATCAGCGAGCAAAGGGCGGTGCGGTTGCTGGCGGTTTTGCAACAACGCTTATTACTCCAGGCGTAAGCGAGCGCAAAGTCTATAATCTCTATTCTGCAAATCCGCGTGGGGACGTAGAAAAGGCTAAACAATTATTAAAGGAATCGGGTAAATCTAAACTAAAGTTTAGTCTTATTGCTCGCCCAGATCAGGCGCAAGTGGCATCTTCTATTCAAGCAAGCTTAAAGCGCGTTGGAATTGGTGTTTCTATACGAACTGTGGATTCGCAGATTTTTACAGATATGATTACTGGCGATTCTGGCGACTACGATTTAGCTTTGTCTAAATGGCAGCCTGATTTTCCTTCTGCGTATGCAAATATTGGCCCGCTTTTTGATTCTTCGCAAATAGGCGGCGGCAATTGGAATATATCTCGCTACTCGAATCCAAAAGTGGATTCCTTGATTCGCCAAGCTGTTGGCGTTGTAGATAAGTCGCGTGCAGATTTGCTTTGGCAGCAGGTTGATAAAGAGATTATGCGCGATTCTCCAATCGTTCCGCTTATTTACTCTAAGAACACTTATATTCACGGAAGCAATGTGGAAAACTTCTTTGTTGGGTCTTTCCCGGCTTATCCAAACTATGCGCGAGTTTCGCTTAGAAACTAGAAAAGGATTTAAGAAAATGTTGGAAAATCGCGAAAACCCAGTGCTTAGCGTTAGTGACTTGTCTATTGCGATTGGCAAAAATCAGATTACGCATAACGTATATTTAAACTTATACGCGGGCAAAATTAGCGCGCTGGTTGGCGAATCTGGTTCGGGAAAGTCCTTAACTTCGTTGGCGTTAATGGGTCTTCTTCCAGGCGATTTTAGTGTTTCTGGCAAAGCGGTTATTAATACAAGCACTAATGGCAGTTTGGATTTACTAAGCAATAATGCTCCGTATTCTTATATTCGTTCGGGTCTTATTTCAATGGTGTTCCAAGAGCCATCTACCGCATTTAATCCAGTTATGCGAATTGGCAAGCAAATTGAAGAGGCGTTAAAATATCATCCCGAAAAGTTTGGCAAGATGAGCGCTCGCGCTAAAAAATCGCGAGTTCTTGATTCCCTTAGCGAGGTTGGCCTAAAGGATGTGAATCGCGTTTATAGGTCTTATCCGCACGAACTTTCTGGCGGGCAGCTTCAGCGCGCAATGATTGCAATGGCAATTATTAATCAACCTTCTTTGCTTATTGCAGACGAGCCTACAACAGCTTTGGATGTTACAACTCAGCGTAAGATTTTGCAGCTTTTGCGCGATTTAGCTAAAAAGCATAATATTGCGGTTTTGATTATTACGCATAATATGAGCGTTGTTAAGGCTGTTGCAAACACAGTTTATGTTATGAACAGTGGCAGTATTGTTGAAAGTGGGCTAGTTAAAGATGTGTTTTCTAATCCTAAAAACAGCTATACGCGCTCTCTTTTAGACTCTATTGTTGATTTTGATATTAATAATTTAGCTAGCGAATCAACTAGTTCGGAGGCTGTCGATTTTTGCGTAAACATTCAAAATGTTTCTGCTAAATATGCTAAGTCTTCTAAAATTTTCAACCCTTCCAAATACGCAATAAGTGATTTGAACCTTAATATTTTAAAGGGGAAGACGCATGCGCTGGTTGGCGAATCTGGTGCTGGAAAAACAACGATTGCAAAGCTTATTTCTGGTCAGCTTAAGCCAGAATCTGGCAGCATAAGCATAGAGGGTCTTAATTTATACTCCGATTGCAAAAAGCGCGCAAATCGCAAGATTTTAAGCAATATTGGATTCATTTTCCAAGATTCTGGCTCGGCGCTAAATCCTTTAAAAACTGTAGGTTGGAGCATTGCCGAGCCTCTTATTGCCAATAAAAGTCTTAGCGAAGAAGAGCGCAAAAAGCGCGTGGAGCTTGTTCTTAATCAAGTGCATTTGCCATTAAGCTTAATAAACAGGTTCCCGCACGAGCTTTCTGGCGGCCAAAAACAGCGAGTTGGCATTGCACGAGCGTTAATAAATCGTCCTTCTTTGATTATTGCAGATGAGCCAACTTCGGCGTTAGATGCAAATCATTGCCTAAAAATCTTAAATCTTTTAAGTAGTTTGCAAAAGCAGTACAACTTTTCGTGCTTGTTTATAACGCATGATTTGGCTTTAGTAAGCCGAATTGCCAGCCAAGTTAGTGTTATAAAAGGCGGAAGGATTGTTGAGCAGGGAAGCGTTAAAGATGTATTGCGTTTCCCTAAAAATCCATACACGCTCAGTCTTATTGATGCTGTTTTGTAACGCTATGTTTGTGCTAAAAAGTAACATAATAAGAGTCTATTAGGAGGTTTTTATGACTTCGTGCGCTCCGATTGGCGTGTTTGACTCAGGTCTTGGTGGTATTTCTGTAGTTCGCCAGCTTCATGCAGCTATGCCTAACGAGCGCATTATCTATTTTGGCGATTCTGCAAATGCGCCTTATGGTGTAAAAACTCCACAAGAAGTGCGTAATCTCAGTTTTAAAATTGTTGAGCATTTTGCCAAACTTTCGGTTAAAGCTATTGTTATTGCTTGCAATACCGCCACTTCTGCCGCTGTAGATGATTTGCGCAATCATTACAATATACCGATTATTGGCATGGAGCCTGCTCTAAAGCTTGCTTGCGATTTAGGTGGCGGCAAGCCTCAGCGTGTTATTGTTGCAGCCACTTCTTTAACGCTTAAAGAACGCAAGTTTGCAGATCTTATGAATCGTTTTACGCAAAATCACAAGATTTTTCCTCAGCCTTGCCCCGATTTGGTAGAAATTGTGGAAAATGGCGATTTAGGCAATAAAAATATTGTTATGAGCGCTTTGCATAAGTACTTTGATTCCTACGACTTAAACAGCATTGATTCGGTTGTTTTAGGATGCACTCATTTTGTGTTTTATAGAGATTATTTCCGCGAGTTTTTGCCTGATTGTGTAAAGATTGTAGACGGTAACGCTGGCACTATTCATCATCTTAAAAGTGTTTTAGAGTCTAGTGGAGAGCTTGCAGACGCTAACAATAATGGCAGTGTTTTGCTAACTAATTCCGATTCAAGCAATCGCATTAGTGAGTTGTCTAAATCTTTGTTAAATCTTTGATTTAAGCATGTGATTAAGCATGTGATTTGCGGTTAGCGCTACATGAGAGCTACATGAGTGCTACATGAGCGCTCTAAAAATCGCGTTTCCATATTTGCTTAAAATTAGCAATACAAGAGCAAAAATCCATAGTAAATTCACAATTAAATCGTAGTTTAAACGATAGTAAGCGTTTAAAATCCTATTTTTTAATCCAATTCCTTGCGCGCTAAAAGTTGCGTGGCTAAGTGACATAAATTGCAAAGTTGTGCAGAACATTAAAACAAGGCACCAAGGGCAAAGAATTCGTATAACAAACATTGATTGCGTAAACAGCCAATAAGCATATAACAGAGCAAAAAGTCCGCCAATCCAACTAAAGATTGCAAGCCATTTTGGAAGTTTAACTTTTGCCAATCCAACCACTGCAAGCGTTACAAACACGCTTTCTGCAGCAATACCAAAGAACGCGTTTGGGAAGCTTAACTCGCCAAATCGTATAAACTCCGCTTGCCAAGTTTGAGCCACTTTAGAGCAAGAAACAACAGCATTTACATCGCATCCAAGAGCTTTATGTGGTGCGCGAGCAAGCGCTAGCGTTTCGGAAGAAAGTATTAGCGATGTTAAAAGTGCAATTGCAGAAGTAATCAACATAATCATATAAGTCCAAGCAGCAGAATGTCGCCAAGAATTTATGCGATTATTGTAGCTAGTCATAAACACTCCTCAAAGCGCTAATACGGGTTAGATATTTTGTTTATGTATTTAAACGTTACATGCCACAGTTTACGATAATTGTATGACTGTAACTAGCAATAGTGTGAGTGAATCTATTGGCGTTGATTCTTGCCAGCATAATCGCGGGTGGGATTTGCATTGCCATACTTTCTATTCGGATGGCACTAAATCGCCAGAAGATTTGGTTATTGAAGCAAAAAACCTTGGTCTTAGCGGAGTTGCTATTAGTGATCACGACACTACTGCTGGATGGCTCGATTTTGAAAATGCTGCTAAAAACGCTGATTTTCCAGTTATTTTTGGGTCCGAAATAACGGCTGTAGAAGGTGGAATATCGGTTCATATGCTTGCTTATAGGTACAATTCCAACGACGATTGCATTATGAATATGTTTGCCACCACAAAAAAGAGGCGATTAGAGCGTACAAAAAAAATGGTGGATCTTATGTCTGCCGATTTTCCAATTACTTGGGAAAGTGTTATTGCTCAGGCTGGGAAGGGCGATTTAACTACGATTGGCCGCCCGCATATTGCAGATGCGCTTGTGGCTGCTGGTGTTTTTGAAACTAGATCTCAAGCTTTTGCTGGCCCTGTGGCGCCTCACGGCCCATACTACATTCCAACGCCTTCTCCAAGTGTTGAAGAAGTAATAAAAGTTATTAAACATGCTGGGGGAGTGAGCGTTATTGCGCATCCTGCGGATTACAGCAGAAATTCTGTTATTCTTTCCGATTCTCAAATAGCACACTATGCAAGTCTTGGGCTTAATGGCCTAGAGGTTTACCATCGTGGAAATTCTTTAACGCAAAGACAAAGATTGCTTGCTTTAGCTGCAGACTTAGATTTACTTGTTACTGGTGGCTCCGATTGGCATGGAAGCGGAAAGCCAAATCAAATTGGCGAAGAAACCACCAGTTGCAATGTTGTTTCTAAAATTTTAAATTACTAGCTGAATTAAAATTTGCTTATTAAAGAGCGTTAAATCCAACGGTGTGAGTTGGCGTATCTCCTATAATCGCGTACGCAAAGGAGTTTGCCATAATAAAAATCTTTCGATTGTTTTTATCGGTAAGATTAATCGCTTTATCGTCTTTAACAGCGTTTTCAATAATATTCTGTACGTCTTGTTCGCTCTGATTGCTTTCAAAGCTAATAGTGTCGTTTACGTGTTTAATGCCTATTGTTACCTTCATTTTTATTCCTTAATTGTTTTCGCTGTTTTCGGTATTGTTTTCTAGTTTGCTTTTTGCATCTTTAATAGCAAGCTCTGCATCTTTAAGCATTGGAATAATAATTGTTGCTGGCTTATCTGAATCTTCAGTTTTATTGCCATTATTTTCATTATTGCCATCATCTTCATTATTCTTGCTATTGGCGTCATCACTATTTTCTGCATCAGCATTATTGCTACTGTTGGATTCGTTGTTTGAATCGTTATTTGCATCGTTAGCTTTACTAACACTGCTTATAACTTGCGTTTCCATGCTGTCTGCAAGAGTGGCGGTTTTAGTGGCATTAGTATCGTCGTTAAGAGCCACAGTTTGCTCGTTTGTATTATCTTTGTTATAGTCTTTCTGCTCTTCTTGCTTTAGCGTTACCACTGTTTTTTCGTTAGTGGCATCCGAAGATTCTATAGTGTCGTCTTTAATGGTATTGTCTTTAACAATATCGTCTTTAACAATATCTCCCACAGTAAGAGAAGACGCAGGGTTTGCATCTGCATTGTTTTGCTTTGCGTTTGCCGCTCTGGAATTATTTATGCGAGTAAGCTCATGAGCAAGACGCTCCACTTGTGCCTTAAAGCGCATTATTCCGGTTGTATCTGCACGCTGCAAAGCTTGAATAAAATCTCCAACCTGTTCCATTTGAAGCCAGAGATTTGCGCGCAGCATAATCATGCCGTCTAACTTAGAACCAAGCATTCGCCCATACGCGCTAAGCAGAGCGTTTCTATGCTGTTCGCTAAGCTTTGCAAAAATCCAGGCTAAATCGCGAGCAGGATCGTTGATTTGCATGCTTTGCCAATTGGTTATAGCTGTAATAGTGGATCCAGAAAACAGAAAATCTCCATCTTTAAATCCGCCGTGAACAGGGCAAGTATCGAACGACCACAATCCTTCAGTTTCCAAAACTCTAGACCAATTGTCTGTTATTTCTGTAGGAATATGACCTGCTTGACGCAATCTTTTAATCCAAGATGTTAACTGCGCTCTAATTTGACCAGTTGTAAAAGAAGGATAGCCGCCTTTAGTTAAAAAGCTTGGGCTTAACCTATGAATTGCGCCCATTGCCGTTCCAGCATTTACGCAATCGTCTGTTGTAAGAAGACTTAATTCCCTAGAGCATCCGTTTAAATGCTTGCAAATTAGCACTGTTGGGTTGTTAAAATCAGCTTCTCCAATTGACTCAAAATACGAGGCACCTTGATTTTGCTGATTTTCCAGATTGTTATTGTTGTTCTGGTTGTTTTGATTGTTCTGGCTTGAAAGAGACCCAGGAACAAACTTAAGCATTTCTTCGTGAGCAAATCCAAGAGCAGCAAGACCTTTTGTTTTTTGCAGCACCCATGCTGCGCGAGCTCGGTCGTGCAAGCGTTTTTGGCCTTTAGTGTTTGAACTAACATAAATGTCGTAAAGGCTGCCCGAAACGTCTTGAATAACAGCGTGAGATATGCCCGCAGCGGCATCGGTGGCATTTGCCCGCTCGCTTTGGCGCGTTCCAGCGAATTGTACTTCTGGCATGACCGACGAGGCCAGCGCTACCAATTTGAATCTGCTTATTTGTGTCACAGTTCAACAGTAATACAAAGCAACGAGATATAGTAAAATAGCCTTTAACCACATTAGCGTTTTATGCTTTTATTTTTTCTTTATTTGTTGTAACAATAGAATTATGATTTCTACCCAAGAGCCTTTAGCAAACGAAAGCTTAGAATTTGGCGAAAATCTTGGTAAAGATTATGCTCAATCTTTACTCCAAGGATTAGATGATTCTCAGCGCAAGGCAGCAACAGCATTGCAAGGACCAGTGCGCATTACCGCATGTGCTGGTGCTGGTAAAACGCGTACAATTACGCGAAGAATTGCATACGCGTGCGCAAAAGGCGAATGGGATGAAAATCGCGTTTTAGCTGTTACATTTTCTGTAAAAGCTGCTAAAGAAATGCAAAATCGCCTTAAAAAATTAGGCGTAAATAATGCTACCGTTGCAACTTTTCATTCTGCAGCTTTGCAGCAGTTAAGAAGGTTTTGGGCAGATGTTTGCCAAGCTCCTTTCCCAAACATAATGGATGACCCTAAAACCGTTACGGAACAAGCATTAAACCACTACACGGATTTTTCCGATATGACTTCTGTGCAAATACGAGACATTATTGCAGAAATCAATTGGGCAAAGGTTTGTCTTATTGCACCAGATGATTACGCGCGCGCATATGCTTGCGTTAGTCGCGATCTTCCTGCGGCTCTAAACGTTAATCAGTTTGTAGAAGCTTATAAAGCGTATGAGCTAGAAAAGAACGCCAGGAATCTTGTTGATTTTAACGATTTATTGCTTCTAGCATGCCATATTTTGCGCGCTTTCCCTAAAGTTGCTGCGCAAATACGCAGCTCAATTGGTTGGGTTACTGTTGACGAATATCAGGATGTTTCGCCTCTTCAGCATGAGCTTCTTAGATGCTGGTTGGGGAGTAATCGAAATATTTGCGTTGTTGGAGACCCTGCACAAACGATTTATTCTTTTGCAGGAGCCGGCAGCTACGATTTGCTTGAATTCCCTAATGAGTTTGCTCCACTTTGTGCAGATATTAATTTGAATACAGATTATAGGTCTACGGAACGTATTGTAGGGCTTGCTAATCGTGTTCTTTCTAAGTCTGCTTTTAGATGTGATTATTTAAGACTTGTGTCAAAAAACAAGGGTGGCGCTCGTGTTACTAAAACTGTTTACAACACGGACTACGACGAAGCTGTTGACGTTGCTCAGCGAATTCATAATGCTATTAAAACTGGCAAAGCTTCGCCAAGCGACTTTGCAATCCTAACTCGCACTAATGCTCAACAGAATATATTTTGTAAGACTTTGGGCGATTTAGGAATACATTTTTCTGTTAGAAAAGACGCTGGGCTTCAACTCGATGTTTTAGAAAACAACGTTGAAGATTTTGATGCTAGTGGCTTTAGTGATTTAGAAAAAGACATAGATAGTGTTGATGTAAAAGATAGTGCTGCAAAAGATAGTGCTGCAAAAGACAGTAACAGCGAGCGCGCAAAAGTGGATTTAATCAAAAAATCTTTACTTCCTGTAACCATTTCCACAATCCACGCGTCTAAAGGTCTGGAATTTAAACACGTGTTTTTAATAGGATGTTCGGAAGGTCTTCTTCCGTTTGGTGGAGTTAACAGAAGCCAAGATCAAGATGAAGAAGAGCGCAGACTTATGTATGTTGCAATAACTCGAGCGGAAGAAACATTGCACATCTCTTATTCTATTTGTAAAGACTACGGAAGTGGAATGCAAAGATCCGTAAGCCACTTTTTAGAATAACTGCATTTATAAGATGTGCAATTATTTCTAGCAATAGCAGTTTGCAATGTTTACAATGTTTGCAATGTTTACAATGTTTGCAATGTTTGCAATGTTTGCAATATTGTTAGCGCTTTTTAATCAGAATCTGAATCAGAATTTGAATCAGATTCTGAGTTTGCGTTAGAGTCTGATTCAGAATCTGAATTGGAATCATGGCTTGGATCAGATTCATCGTCTGGATTACTACTGCTGTTAGATTCCAATAATTTGCTTAATTCGTCATCCCAATTAACGTCTTTAAGCTTTTGCTCTAAATCATTATCTTCCGTTATCTCAGATTCAACTTTATTTGTTACAGAGCTAATCTGATTGTTTTTATTGTCTTCGTTACTTTTAGCCTCGTCAACTTTATCGTCAACTTTATTGCTTTCTGCATCTTCGCTAAAATCTGGTAATTCTGGCAAAAGATCAGGGTGACTCCACATAGCATCGCGTTCTTCAATGCCTTTTTCGTTTGTGATTGAATCCCACATTGCAGCAGCCTCACGCATTGCTCTAGGCCTAAGCTTTAATCCAGTTAAGGCTTCGAAAGTTATTTCCGAAGGACCGCCAGCTGCGCGCTCGCGCCTAGTCATTTCTCTAAGTTGATCAATGTGCGGAATGTGTGCCATTCCAGCTCGCCAAATAACACAGTCAACCCAGCCTTCGCTAAGAGCAAGAAGTGTTTCAAGACCTTTTAATGCTTGTTTCTGGCCTTCTGTATCGTTTCTAGCAATCTTAGATAAATCTACAGCTCCAGAAATAGATTCTGGGCTCATTCCTTCAATGTCTCTAAGCTGATCTTCCATAGCGCTTAAATCTATAGAAATTCCAGCAGCATATTTTATTATCAACGCTTCAAAACGTGGCATAAGCCAAGGCGCATAAGCAAACAGTCTAGCGTGGGCAAGCTCTCGCAAAGCCAGATAATTCATAACTTCGCTAATATCTAATCCCCACTTTTTTGCGTAATCTATGCAATTGTATGGAATGAGCCCACCTGCAGGATTTTTAAGAAGCGAAATTCCTTGATCAAAGCTTCCGTGAACTTCGTGAGATAAATCTCCAGCAGCATAGCCTAGTTGCATTGCAAAAGAAGTGTTTGCAAGAAGCCGCATTAACTGTTCTGGTTTTTTTACGCCATCTGGCATAGGTATTGGCATAACGCCATCGTATAGGCCTTCTACTTCTAAGTCTTGGTCGTCTCCAAATTTTTCGGCTATAACATTAGAAAAAGCGTTGCTAACTGATTTAGCAACAGGATTTGCAAACTTAACCCACGAATCTATAGTTCCATCAACCCAGTCTGCTCTAGAAAGAACATCTGGAGTTCCAGGTACTGGATTTAGATTGCAGCTTGTATCTAGCCACAAATTTGCTTCGCTTAATGCTCTTCTAGCTGCATCTGCAACTTGTGCGTTTACTGTTCCTCCGTCTCCAATTGCTTTTTGATGAGCAAGAGATTGAGCGAGTTTTTTGTTGATTGGCCCTTCTTTGAGTGTTTCTTTCATCTCAAAAGGCGTATTCAAGCCGCCGCTGGCAAAAGCGCTCATTAATGAATGAACCTCTTCTGGAGATGGAAGACCTCCATTTGAGCATCTTGTAAGAATATCTTCGCGAACATCAAAAGGAAGAGCTTCAAAGTTAGACCAAGCTCTTTCTCCTTCTTCGGGCCCAAAGCAGCTAACAAGCCATTGATGAATTTCTTCTTCGCTCATATGCAATCCTTATGAAGTTCGTTACTACAGTTTTAAAAATATATTTGCATATATTTGGTGTGTTTACACAGTTTTAATTGTGTAGTTTAACTATGTATAAAAGATTCTACTCGATACATGACAATTTTCGCCTAATAAATTAATAATGTGTATAACTTTTTAAAAGTTTTTCAAAAACCGCGTTTTATATGGGTTTTTTATGTGGTAAGTTATGCACATTTGCGTATAGAATCATTTTTATGCCTAATAAGATACCTAATAAGATTATGTACGTGTTTAATAAAATCAATAAAAATATATTCTCTACTTTTAAAAATGTTGCTGGGAGTCTTATTGAATATTTTTCCGCTAAGTCGTTTAGATATTTTATTGGGCTATTTGTTGTAATTGTATCGATTATTACTCTGTTTCTTCCCAGTGCGTACGTTGTTGAAGAGCCAGGGCCAACTCAAGATGTTTTAGCAAAGTCATCTGGAAAATACGTTATTGATGTTAAAAATCACCGTTATAAGCCTGGTTCAAAAAGTGGAAAGCTTCTTTTAGTCACAGTAAACACATCTGGAATACCAGGCTACGAGATACCAAATTTATATGCAATTGCTTCTTGGTTTGATTCTAAAAAACAAGTTTTACCTAGGGAAGTTCTTGTTCCTGTAAATCAAAACGCAAGCGATTATCAAAAAGAAACAACAATGCAAATGCGTTCTTCTCAATCGTCTGCTCAAATATCTGCCTTAAAATATGCAAGCAGCAAGCTTGGTGTAGATGTTAAAAACGTAAAAATCAAGTTGCACATAGACGATATTGGCGGTCCTTCTGCAGGAATGATGTACGCTTTGGGTATTTTAAGCAAGCTTACAAACAATGATTTGGCTGGCGGAAGAACAATAGCAGGTACTGGAACCATTGATAATTCTGGGAAAGTTGGCCCAATAGGCGGAATACGATTAAAGATGATATCTGCAAAAAGAGATGGGGCAAGCTGGTTTTTAGCACCAAACAGCAATTGCAATGAAGTTGTTGGAAATATTCCACAAGGCCTAAAAGTTGTAAGCGTAAAAACGTTGGACGATGCGTACAAAGCGTTGGAAAAGATAAAATCTGGAAAGAATTTAGAATCTTTAAAAACTTGTAAAGCGGAAAGTGGGCGATGAGGGACTCGAACCCCCGACATCCACCGTGTAAAGGTGGCGCTCTAGCCAGCTGAGCTAATCGCCCGCTTGAAACAAGATACAGTATGGTGTGTACTAGAAAGCTGATTTACACTTTAGGCGTGTTTTGTGACTGTATTATCTAGTATGCTTGCGTGTCTTTGTGCTTATGCGTCTTAACAATCGCGTAGAGTGTATTGAATAAGAATCTGTTCAGGAGGTCTATTGTTTATGGCGAGTAAACCTGATACCGCGCGTAATTCTTCGGGTATTGAGCGTGTAGGTAAACGCAAGAAGGGTTACAGCGTAGAGCAAGTTAATGATTTTCTTGAGCGTGCTCATTCTTTGTATGAATCCAACGACATTAGTCTTACGCAAAAAGATATTCAAGATGTGTCTTTCGATTTAGAAGATGAGGGATACGCTATTCCTCAGGTAGATGCTGCTCTTTCTAGATTAGAGCGTGCGGTTGTAGATAAGACTACACAATACGAGATTTCTAATCGTGGCAAGGTTGTTTGGAAGGCGCAGGCAGACGAAGAGTATCGCGTTTTGCTGTCTCATTCTAAGCGCGATTATAAAATGCGTTTTGATTGCGCTAAGTCGCGTAAGCCTTCTTACGATAAAAAACAAGTAGATAATGTTGTTGATAAGTCGCTAGATAAGATTGCTGTTCTTCTTGGGTATAATCCAGTTTGGGGAAATAGCTTAAGTGACTTAGATAAAATTGACGCAATGTTTGTTTCTAATGTTCTGTTTACTCAGCGCTCTGGAAAGCGTGGGTATGATGAGCGCCAGGTGGACTATTATCTAAATGCTTGCGTTCGCTTATTAAGCAGGCTTGAATCTTATGATCGAGTTTCTAAGTATTCAGATTTTGATTCCAGTGAATCTGTTGACTCCAGCAATTTTGGCGGCGGCGCTACAGTCAATAATGCTTTGCAAGAAAGCGCTGTAAATGCTGCAAATGCTGTTAATGCTGCGGCTCAAGCACCTGCTGAGACTAAGGCTCCTGTGTTAATGCCTCCGTCCATTCCTGTTGAGCATCACAATGAGCCTGTATCTAATGATGCTAATGATTCTGTTTCAAACGTTTACTCTAAATCTTCTGCACAAGATTTCGCGGATTCGCAGGATTATCAAGAATCTCCTCAAGATAAGCAGAGCGTTTTTGCGCACGTAGACAATAGCGTTAACGAAAATAACGATGATTACTTTAGTGATTTGCATCATGCAGATAAGGCGATTTTTACTCCTCATTCGGCTGGTGTAGAGCCAAGCGACGATACGGACGACGAAATGTCGCAAGCATCCACTGTTATGCCTCCAGCATTCCCTCCGTCTTATTCTGCTCAAGCTGCGCATTCAAATAATGCCAATAATGCCAATGGTGGTTCCAAAAGCGTTGGAGATTTAAATCTTTCGCTTCTTGCTTCTCCTAAATTTGAGCCATCGCATAGTCTTAATTTAGATATTCCAGATCTTTCGTTCCCTGTTATGAATCATTTTGATGCTTCGATGGAAGATTCTTCTAGCGAAGAAAATAAGGATTCAGACGGTTTTGACGATACTGGCGAATCTAATTTTGGCGGTTTTGTAAACCCTAATCATAATTAATTAGTTGTTTGCATTTTGCTTTAAGGATTATACAAGCTAAGAGTTATTGATTTTAATGCCGTTATATAACGATGAAGCTGTAGTTCTTAAGACTTTTCCTCTTGGGGAAGCAGATAGAGTTGTTGTTATGCTCACTAAAAAGCATGGCAAGGTTCGTGCTGTTGCAAAAGGTGTTAGGCGATTAAAATCTAGATTTGGCGGCCGCTTAGAGCCATTTATGCGCGTGAATGCTCTTTTTGCAACTGGAAAAACGTTTGATGTTATTTCTCAAGCGGTACTTGTTTCGGCTTATGCTGGGCGAATTTGTGCGGATTACAACTTGTACAGCAATGCAAACATGATTGTAGAAGTTGCAGACGATTTAGTTTCATCTTCTGGGCAATATATGGATTCTTCTGCGCAATACAATCTTGTTGTAGCCGCGTTATCTGCTCTTTCTAGAAATTTGCACAGCGCTGACTCAATCGCATTTTCGTATGTGTTAAGGGCATTGCGGTTGGCTGGTTGGTCTCCAAGATTAAATGAATGTGTTATTTGTTCAACACGCAGTGATTTAAACTATTTTTCTGCATCTTCTGGCGGAGTTATGTGTTCTAAAGATCACGCATTAGAATCCATCAAATGTAATGATTTAGCGCGTTTTCAAATGGTTTCTTTGATTAATGGCGATTGGCAAAAATTAGATGGAATAAATATTGACGATTTAACGTCTAAATGCATTGAACAATGGTGTGAGTATTGGCTAGAGAAGCCTATTAAATCCATGCGTTTAAGCGAAAAAAATTCTAATTCACTGTATTTTGATTAGCATTTCTATTGCCTATATTAATGAGCGTTTTTGTTAGTTTTATGTTTGAATCTTATAAAATTTGTCCTCGCCGTCTGATGCAATATGAATGATATCAGGCACGGGTGCTCTTTTAAAGAGCTGAGAAGATACTGTCTAACCGTTTAACGTGAATCGGGTAATGCCGACGTACGGAGTTTTCTGCAGGGTCGCCTTTGTTTGATTGGTTAAAGATGAAAGGAGACCCTAATGGGTGCATCTGTTGAAGAAGAAACCGTTCGTCCATCCTTGCGTTGGAACGTAGCCGATGTTACGCTCACGGTTGTTGTTGCTGTAGCTTCCGGTATTATCTTCTGGGGAATTGGTTTGATTAGCGAGCCTATTTCTGCTGCTCTTAAGCTTATCCCAGTTCCAGGCGTTAGCGCTTTGTACTACGGTTTGTTCTACTTTGCCGGTCCTTTGGCTGCTATTATGGTTCGCAAGCCAGGCGCTGCACTGTTTGGCGAGTTTATTGCTGCAATGGTTGAGTTAACCGTTGGAAGCCACTGGGGCGGTATTGGTACCGTTCTTCCTGGCTTTGTTCAGGGCTTGTTTGCTGAGTTTGCATTCTTGTTTGTTATGTATCGCAAGTGGAATGTTGGTTTGACTGCACTTTCTGGCGCATTAGCTGGTTTGGGTGGCATCGTAGCCGTTTATCCGTTCTACTATGCAGGTGTTCCAATCTTTGGCGCATTCATGATTATTCACACCATTTGCAGCATGATTTCTGGTGCTGTAATCGGTGGCGTAGTTATGTGGTACTTGTACAAGGGTATTGCAGCCACTGGCGCATTGAGCCGTTTTGCTTCTGGCAAAGAAGTACGCGCTTGATTTTTGCTGGTAAAATTTGATTTAGTGGGCGGGGCATTACCTCGCCCATTTTTGTAAAGTTTAAAATAAATCAATAAAACAAAGGAGTTAATATGCTAAGAGTGCGCCTCGAATACGTGCATCCATGGACGAATCACGCAGGTATGTATCTTGCAAGAAAGCGCGGATTGTATGCGCAGTATGGATTAGATGTAGAGTTTACAAGCACAGATACAGAGCGCGGCGATGTTCCAGCATGCTTGGAGCGTGGAGAAGTAGATATAGCTCTTGTTCGATTAAATCAGCTTTTGGCTCATCAAAATGGTACAAACAAGCTAACGTCATTTGCTGTAATGAATCAATCGCAAATTGGTGGAATCATAACAAACAAGAACACAGGAATCACGCGTTTTAAAGATCTAGAAGGAAAGCGCGTAGTAATTCCTATGGGAGTTAAGCGCTTATACACGGAGCTTCAGCAGGCGGTTGCGGCCGACGGCGGTGATTTTAGCAAGCTGATTACAATTGACCCAGGCCCATGGGAGCCAGATATTCGAGCTGTAGAGCGCGGAATGTGCGATGCGTTTATTAACGTAGCTTGGTGGGAGCCATACCAGGGATCTTTGCCATTTGACCAGGTTGTTGTTCTTCCGTTTGATTCGATTGGTGTGGCGCCGCATCATTCTTACTATGTTTGCGCTCGCCAAGAAATGATTGAGAGAAATCCGCAGCTAATACGCAACTTTGCAAGCGCAACCGTTAAGGGCTATGAGTTAGCAGGAAAAGACCCTCAGGCTGGCGTTGATGCTTTGCAAAATGCGCTTTGCCACATTAGCCCAGAGGCTTTGCGCGCCTCGCTAGACGAGGTGATTCCGTCTTGGTACGACAAGAACGGTCGCTGGGGTACAGCAGACATGGCATTGGTGGAAAATTACACTCGTTGGATGAGTGAAAATGGCCATTTGAGTGTTCCTCTTGATTGCGCTCTTAAGAGCCTAGAAAACGGATGCGTAACAAACGAGTATTTGCCAGAATAATCGGCTAGCATGTGCGTAAATCGCAAGCGTAATAACAATTGCAAGCGAAAGCGCAATCGCGATTAAATATTGCAATTAAATATTGCAATTAAATATCGCAATTCAATGAACCTGTGGCAATAATTGGAGCAAATATGGAAAACGAAAGCAACGACCCTCAGCTAGATATTGTTGCTCAAAGATGGGCAAATGTTGATTTAGATGAAGCAAACACGGTTTGCTCGCTTTTAGAGGAGCCGTTAAAAGTAGATTGCATTCTAAGCCATAGTTTGCGTCCAATGGCCGCAGGTTCATTGGTTCGTGCACATTACAAAGATGATTCGTTAAAGGGATCGCAAAGTCTAGACGTTTATATTAAAAGATGCAGCACAAAAGTGAGGCAGGCAAGCACAATTAGGCCGTATCATCGTTTTGCGGAACATCTTTTAAAAAACAAAATAAGCACACCAAAGTACTTGTATTTTAATAAAAATAGCGAGTCTTTAGTCTTAGAAAAAAATGTTCAAATAGAAGGAACTCTTCTTGTAATAGACGATTGCGCTTACGAAGTCACCTTAAAAGCTAGCGGAGAAGATCGCTACAAAGATGCATACACTTGGGATCCACCTAAAACGTGCGAAGAAGCCAAAAATCTTGGAGTAATGATGGCAAAAATCGCCTTAGCTTCGCAAGGTTTTGACGAGCCAAATCCTAAGGACTTTAACGCGTTTCAATCAAGATTTAGTCTTTGCGCAAGTGAAGATGTGCAAAAAGCTGCAGAAGTTTGGTTAAAAAATAGACCCGATTTAGCAAAATTCTTAAAAGAACAGAATCGCGATTTTATAAAAGATATAGGCGAATTTGCTCCAACATGTAGAAAAATCTACGATTTAGGCTACGCAAATCTAAAAAAGCAGTGGACTCATGGAGACCCGCATATATCTAATTTTATGTGGGAAGGTAGTGCTCCAAGCGCAGTGTTTGACCTTGCAATGGCCTATAAAAACACAGCAATCTACGATTTGGCAATGACTTTAGAACGCAACACAATTCAATGGGTAGATATTGCAAACGGCAAAGAAGATTCGTATAGAACAGACTTAGTAGAAGCAATTTTGCAAGGATATTCCAGTGTTCGAGCACTAACAGATGTTGAAAAAGAATTGCTGCCACTTGTTCTTAGCGTAAGTCAAATCGAGCAATGCGTAGAATTTGTAGACTATTACTTAAAGTCAAATGGGTCTTACGATTTTAAGATTTGGGGCTACGATACTGGCTTCTTGGAGCATGCTAGATGGTATAAATCTTGCTTTGGAGAAAGATATTTGAATTATCTAACAGAAGTTTTGCAAAAAATATAACGGATTTTTTTAGCGTGCTTTTTAGTGTGCCTTTTGGTGTGCTTTGCAAAACGCTTTAGCTATTCGTTCAATGGGGTTGTTAGATTTTAAATATGAGTTTTGAAAACGTTGATTACACGTCGTTAAATATTCCAGCGGCTCCATTTAGTGATCCTAGCCGCGTTCCAGATTTTCCTAAAGGCAAAGTTCCTCGCCATGTAGGTGTGATTATGGACGGCAATGGCAGATGGGCTAAAGAGCGCGGAATGATTCGCACAGAAGGGCATAAAGCGGCGGAACCAGTGGTTTTCGACACTATTGCGGGCGCTATAGAAGCAGGGGTTCGTTATTTAAGCTTGTACACGTTTTCTACCGAAAATTGGAAGAGATCTCCTCAAGAAGTGCATTTTTTGATGGGATTTTCTAGAGATATTATTCACCGCCGAGTTGCACAGATGAACGAGTGGGGAGTGCGCGTGCGCTGGGCTGGAAGACGACCAAAATTGTGGAAGTCTGTTATTGATGAGTTGGAAAAAGCTCAAGAGATTACAAAAAATAATACTACTATTGACGTTGTTTTTTGCTTAAACTACGGTGGTCGCGCGGAAATCGCAGACGCTTGCGCGGCAATTGCTAGGGAAGTTAAAAGCGGCAAAATTAAGGGCGATCGTATAAGCGAAAAAATGATTGCAGAACACTTATACAATCCAGATATTCCAGATTGCGATCTTGTTATTCGCACTTCGGGAGAGCAGCGAACAAGCAACTTTTTGCCTTGGCAGGCGTCTTATGCGGAGCTTGATTTTGTGCCAGAACTCTTCCCAGATTATGGCCGCGAAGCGCTTTGGAGGTCTATTGACCGTTATGCGCATCGCGACCGAAGGTTTGGTGGCGTAAAAAACACTTAAAATGCTTAAACGCTTAATTGTGCTTAACCGCGATTAATCGTTGTTGCTTTCGCGTTCTTCAAGAATCTTGTCTACAAGAGCGGCTTTTGCTTCCATTTGCCCGCTAAAGCCAGGGCGAATATCTAACTTTAAGATAACACCTGTGCGATAGCCTTTTTCAACAAGAACCATAGTTGCGTCTTTTACAACTTGCATAACGTCGTCAAATTCGCCTTCAATGTTTGTAAACATTGAGTTTGTTTCGTTTTTTAATCCAGAATCACGAATCACTTTAACGCAGTCTGCCACGTATTCGCTAAGTTCTTCGCCAACTCCGCTAGGAGAAATGCATAATGCTGCAACAGTATTAGTTTTGTGGCCATTCTTATTATCTTCTTTAATGCCTTTATTGCTAACAGCGTTTTCGCTCATCTTCAATCCTTTCTAAGTGCAAATGTGTGCGCAAAACTATGCTTATACATTATTCTATTCGTTTAGCTTATATTTATTTTTATCAGCGTCACAGGGTTTTTCTATAATTAACACCGTTTCACCCGAATTTTCTAGATTTACGAAAAGGTGCATTGTGGCTGTTTCAAAGCTTGATGAAGTGGTGTCCTTAGCTAAGCGCCGAGGATTTGTGTTTCCAGCTGGCGAGATTTATGGCGGAACCCGCTCCGCGTGGGATTATGGCCCTTTGGGCGTGGCTTTAAAAGATAATATCAAGCGCGAATGGTGGCGTTATATGGTCACTACTCGTGGCGATGTTGTTGGAGTAGATACCTCCGTTATTTTGCCTTCTCAAGTTTGGGTTGCTTCTGGTCACGTTTCTGTGTTTAACGACCCTCTTATTGAATGCTTAAATTGCCATAAGCGCCATCGTGCAGACAAGCTTGAAGAGTCTTATGCCGAAAAGCATGGCGATAAAATGCCAGAGAATGGCTTAAAAGACATTGCTTGCCCAGATTGCGGAACTCGCGGAAACTGGACGGAGCCTCGCGACTTTAACATGATGCTTCGCACGCATTTAGGCCCTGTAGAAGACGAAAACAGCTTGCACTATTTGCGTCCAGAAACAGCCCAGGGTATTTTTGTTGACTTTAAGAACGTTATGACTTCTACTCGTCAAAAGCCACCATTTGGCATTGCGAATATTGGTAAGTCTTTCCGTAACGAGATTACGCCTGGAAACTTTATCTTCCGTACTCGCGAGTTTGAGCAGATGGAAATGGAGTTCTTTGTAGAGCCTGGAACCGATGAAGCTTGGCATCAGTATTGGATTGACACTCGCGTAAATTGGTACGTTGATTTGGGTGTAAAGCCAGAAAACTTGCGTATGTACGAGCATCCTAAAGAGAAGCTAAGCCATTATTCCAAGCGTACGGTAGACATTGAATACAAGTTTGGATTCCAAGGGTCTGACTGGGGAGAGCTTGAAGGCATTGCAAACCGTACCGACTACGATTTGTCTGCTCACGCTAAGCATTCTGGCGAGGATTTGAGCTACTTTAACCAGGCAACGGGCGAAAAGTACGTTCCTTACGTTATTGAGCCGGCTGCTGGCCTTACCCGTTCGCTTATGGCCTTCCTTGTGGATGCTTACGATGTTGACGAGGCTCCAAACACTAAGGGTGGCGTAGATAAGCGCACAGTTCTTAGACTTGACCCTCGTTTGGCTCCTGTTAAGGCTGCAGTTTTGCCATTGAGCAAGAAGCCAGAATTGCAATCGGTTGCTCAAGATTTGGCTGCGGATTTGCGCCAGCATGATTGGGTTATTGATTACGATGAGGCTGGTGCTATTGGCCGCCGTTATCGCCGCGAAGACGAGATTGGCACTCCTTTGTGCATAACAGTTGACTTCGATACTTTGGAAGACAACGCTGTTACAATTCGTGAGCGAGACACAATGCAGCAAGAGCGCGTTTCTTTGGATAAGGTTGCAGATTATGTAGCTAGCCGCATTAACGAAAAGCGCGTTAAGTACCCACAAGGCCCAGTAGAGATTGTTGGTACGCGTGCTGCCGACGGTGGTGTGGATGTTTCTAAGGAAGCTGGTGTAGACGAGTCGCAGCCTGTTAAGATTGCTCAGGCTGGAGGCTTGTACTAATACGCGCCTAGTAAAAATCGATAAATCGCTAGTTAAATTGCTAGCTAAATGCTAACAAAATAACTAGCAAAATATTAAAGTGAATGGAGTTAAAGCAATATGGATTTTTCTATTAAACCAGTGGATTTAGGGAAAATTCATATTGCAACTCCTGTTGTTTTATCTCCAATGGCTGGTATTACTAATTGGCCATTTAGAGTTCTTTGCCGAGAATATGGGCCAGATGGCTTGTATGTTGCAGAAATGATTACTGCGCGCGCGTTAGTCGCAAGAAATCCTAAGGCGCTTAGACTTTGCCGTTTTGCTCCTAGCGAAAAAGTGCGCTCTTTGCAACTTTATGGAGTAGATCCTTTAATTGTGGAGCAGGCTGCTCGAATTGTTGTTGATGAGAATATGGCGGATCACGTTGACTTAAACTTTGGCTGCCCAGTTCCTAAAGTTACAAGGCGCGGCGGCGGTTCGGCTCTTCCTTGGAAAACAGATTTGCTTCAAGAGATTTTGCATCGTGTTGTAAGCGTGTGTAATCCAGCAGGAATCCCGGTTACTGCTAAGTTCCGTGTTGGAATTGACGAGAATCACCAGACTTTTATGCAAGCTGGCCATATTGCGCAAGAAGAGGGTTGTGCTGCTGTTACTTTGCATGCGCGTACCACTGCAGAATACTACGGAGGCCATTCCGATTGGAATCGCATTGGCGAGCTTGTAGAGGCCTTGAATATCCCTGTTTTTGGTAATGGCGATATTTGGGGAGCGGATGACGCTTTAGCAATGTTTAAAGAAACAGGATGCGCGGGAGTTGCCATTGGCCGCGGCTGCCAGGGGCGTCCTTGGATTTTTGCCGATATTCGCTCTGCTTGCAATGGTAGCAATAATCGCGTTAATCCAAGTCTTGGGCAAGTTGGCAAGGTGATTTTAAGGCATTTGAATCTTCTTGTTGACTTTTATGACGGCGACGAGCGAATGGCTGTTCATGACTTGCGAAAGCATGTTGCGTGGTATTTAAAGGGGTTCCCAGTTGGTGGCGGAACTCGCAAAAGCTTTATGGAATGCGAATCTATTGAAGATGTTCAGCGCAATATTGATGCCTTAGATTCCTCGCTTAAGCTTCCTGAGCAGGTTTTAGACACGCCGCGCGGCCGAGTTCGTTTTGCAAAAAAAGTTCATTTGCCATATGGCTGGTTAGATTCAAGAATTACCACCAGCGAGGAGCGCAAAGAGCTTTTTGGCAATGATCCGTTGGATGCTAGTTACTAGAATTTTTCTAATGTTTTCTAGGGCTTAGAGGCTGTTAACAACGGCATTTAAACTATTGCTTAATGCTCCAAACTTTTGTTGGTAAAACGCTTTAAATATTTGCGTATAGCACGGTGTATTATCGAATCGGTGACATTTTTTAAGTTTTTATTTGTAAAACGTCGCCATTATCGAGCGTTTTGCGCTAAAGTATTGCGTAAACGTGCGTGTGAGTGACAGGAGACAACGGTGAGCGAGATTGCCCAGACTGACAATTTCAACGACAAAACCATAATCAAGGTAGTCGGCGTCGGTGGAGCCGGTGGTAACGCCGTCAACCGAATGATCACCGAGGGTTTGCAGAACGTAGAATTCGTAGCAATCAACACTGATGCTAAGGATTTGTTGCGTTCCGACGCTGATGTAAAGATTTCATTATCTGATGCTTCAAGTCGTGGTCTCGGTGCTGGTGCTGATCCAGAAAAGGGCGCTAAGGCGGCACAAGACCATCAATCCGACATTGAAGAAGCATTAAAGGGCGCCGATATGGTGTTCGTAACTTGCGGCGAGGGCGGCGGAACTGGTACAGGTGCAAGCCCTATTGTTGCGCGAGCTGCACACCAGCAGGGTGCTTTAACAATCGCAGTGGTTACAAGGCCATTTGGCTTTGAAGGCCCTCAGCGTGCTGCTTCAGCGAAACTTGGTATTGAAAATCTTCGTAAAGAAGTCGATGCTTTGATTGTTATTCCAAACGATCGTTTGTTGGAAATTTCAGATCGAACCATCGGAATTATTGAGGCTTTTAAGACTGCAGATACAGCTTTGCTTGCAGGTGTTCAAGGTATTACAGATTTAATCACTATGAATTCTTACATTCATGTTGATTTCTCTGATGTTACCGCTGTTTTGCGCGGTGCAGGTACTGCCCTGTTTGGAATTGGCGCTGCAAAGGGAGAAGACAGAGCTACTCAGGCTGCCGAAATTGCTATTAGCTCCCCATTGCTTGAAGAAAGCATTGAAGGCGCTCATGGTGCTTTGATTAACATTGCAGGTCCAAGTGATTTAAAGCTGCAAGAAGCAAGCGCAGCAACCGAGCTTGTTCGCAAGGCAATTCATCCAGAAGCCCAGATTATTTGGGGTCTTTCTTTGGACGATTCTTACGGAGACGAAGTTCGCGTTACAGTTATTGCCGCTGGCTTTGATTCCCACCCTAAGGTGGAAGACGATAAAGCAGGTGCTTTTGTAGACATGCAAGCTGGCGTTGAATCTGTTGCACCAGCTCAGTCAACAACTCCAGCTGTTCGCGATGTAAAGCCTGTTGTTGCTGAAGAAGCTTCGGAACCTGTTTCTTCTATGTTTGATTCTGTTGATTCAAGCCAGCAGTATCAATCGTCGGCTTCTAAAGATAAGCCACAAGATGAACCAGACGAATTGGATATTCCTGATTTTCTACGTTAAGCATAGCGATAGGAGGGCAGCTTAATGGCTGGCTTTATGAAGAACATGATGTCTTACGTAGGCATGAGTGATGTTCAAGACGACGATGATTTCGTTGATTCTCAAGCGCAGGAAACTTCGTTTGACAACGATCACAACGTTGCTCCTATGAATCTGCATAATTCAGAATCGCAGTCGGGTAATGGATCTGTTTCTCGCGCTGGAGTAGGCCGCATGAGTCGCATTACAACGATTCATCCAAAGTCTTATGACGATGCTCAACTAGTTGGCCGTGCCTTAAGGGACGGAACTCCAGTTGTTTTGAATCTTACTGGCGTTAGTGAGTCTGTTGCGTATCGCATAGTTGACTTCTCTGCTGGAGTTGTGTTTGGTGTTCGTGGATCTATTGAGCGAGTAACGCCAAGAGTGTTTCTTTTAAGCCCTTCGCAGGTAAACATAAAAGTTGAAGACGCTCCTAATGGCGGTTCTGCTCGCGATTTGTTCTCGTAATTACACACGCAGAATGAATGGCGGTTTACAGCATTCATTGTTAGACGTAACTTGAGTTTAAGGCAGAGTCTCTTTGAGATTTCTGCCTTAAATTATCTATAACAAAATCTGATTAAGTTTTACTTGTGATTGCTTACTTGTGATTGATTGCAGAAGTTTATTTGGTTTATCTATGGAAGTGAATTTATGATTTTTAATATCTTAATGTTAGTTGTTAATCTTTTTTTAAGCGCATACTTAACAGTGCTGTTTATTAGAGCGATTTTAGACTGGATTCCAATCGTATTCCATTCTTTTAGGCCAAATGAAGTTATTAGAAAATTTGCCCAAATCATATATTACTTAACGGAACCGCTTTTGCGATTTGCACGCAGATTTATACCTCCTGTAAGGTTAGGAAACATAAGTTTAGACGTGAGTTTTATGGCGGTTTACTTTTTGATAATTGTTTTACAGGTCGTTTTAAGCGTTCTTTATTAGTGCTTATTAATGTTGTTTTTTTAATGAAGCGGCATGATAGTTATTAATTTAGAAAAATATTGGCAGATTTCGTAAAAAATAATCATTTTTTGCTCTATTTTTTCTATGGACGTGATAGCATCGAAGAGATATATCAAAAGGGCTGCGCGCCCAAAAGTGAGGTGTAATGCATTATGGCTCTGTTAACGCCTAAAGACATTCGCGAGCATACCTTCCAAATTGTTCGATTTAAGGGAGGCTATGACGTTGACGAAGTTGATGACTTTTTAGATCAGGTTACAGAAACAATCGAGGCGCTTGGTCAGCAGGCCGTGCAAGGTCTTGGAGCTTCCACGCAGTCTCTTGGCGCCGATGTTGCTAGCTTAAATAATAAGATTGCGGACTTAACAAATCAGGTTGAATCCTTAACTAAGGAGAATAATGATTTAAAGACTGCATCTAGCAACGCAAGCAAGAGTGACAACGATCTTGCTGCAAAGCTTAAGGAAGCGGAAGAAAATAACCGCGCATTGAGCGAGCAAAATCAGCAGCTTAAGGAGCAGCTGGATGGGTTGGGTGCTCAGGTTGATCAGCTTACTGCTCAGGCCGCAACTGCAGATAGCGCTAAGGCTGATGCAGACAAGAAGATTCAAGAAGAGCTTGAAAACGTTACGCGCGAACGCGACGACTTCCGTGCAAGCAGCGAAAACTTGGGTCGTGAGCTAGAAGAGGTTCGCCAGCAGCTTGTTGTAACGCAGCAAGAAAACGCTAAGGTTCAAGATCTTAGCAAGCAGCTTGAAGAATCGCATCAGCGAGAAGAACAGCTTCGCGAGCAAGTTTCTAAGATGGAACCAAGCACAGAAACTGGTAGCTTGCAGAAGATTGCAGGTGCTGGTGCAGAAGCTCAAGGCTCGGAGCCAGAACGCGCTACTGCTATGTTGACTCTTGCAATGCAGCTGCACGATCAGTACGTAGACAAGGGCAAGGCAAAGGCTCAGCAGATTGTTGAAGAAAGCCAGACCCGTTATAACGAGATAATTGCCAAGGCAGATGAATACTCTGAGCGTACTCACGGCGAAGCCGATGAGTACAATAAGCAGACTCGCGGGGATGCCGATGATTATTCGGTGCGTACTCGCAGTGATGCCGATGCTTACGCAGCTCGCGCTCACAACGAGGCAGATGCCTACTCTGGCAAGGTTCGTCAGGCTGCAGACGATTACTCTAAGCAGACTCACGATCAAGCTGATCAGTACGAAGCAGAAGTTCAGCATAGGGCTGCGGATTACGATTCCACTACTCGCACGTCTGCAGATGCATATGCTCGTCAGGTACGTGAAAATCTCGAAAAGCAAACTAAGGTTATTGAAGGCAATATTCAAAGCCTTAAGCAGTTTGAAACTGAGTATCGTACTCGCTTGACCGACTTCTTGGGTCAGCTTGTTGCTCAAGTTTCCGACGAGAACACGTATACATCTATGGAAAATCAAGATAAGCAGGATGAGTAGTATCTACTAAATCCCGTTAGATTGGAAAATACATTGACGCATAGTTATGTGCGTGTAGAACGGCTGCGTAATCGCGCAGCCGTTTTTGCACTGATTGCTTTTATTGGCGTGGTTCTAGACCGCATAACCAAAGTTTGGGCTTTAGAGGCGCTTAGCGGTGGAAAAAACATTGATATTCTTCCACACTTGCTCTCTTTTACTCTTGTTAGAAATCCTGGAGCATCTTTTGGCTTAGGTTCTTCTTTTACATGGGTTATTAGCGTATTGGCTTGTGCTGCTTGTGGTGCAATGACAGCGGTTATTAAGCATACAAAATCCTTGTATTGGACTATTGCGCTTGCTTTGGCTTTTGCTGGAGCCTTTGGAAATCTTATTGATAGAGCGCAATATGCTCAAGGCTTTTTAAACGGAAAAGTCGTAGATTTTATAAACTATGGTTGGTCCGTTGGAAATGTTGCAGATATTGAGCTTATGTTTGCAGGAATCGCAGTTATATGCCTTATTTTGATTGGGATTCCTCTTATAGAGCGCGCTGATGAGTGATATTCGCTTTACGGTTACGAGTCAATTTGCTGGCTGCAGATTTGACGTATGCTTGTCGAAGCTTGCTGGCGTATCGCGTGCAAACGCAATATCGCTAATAGAGCGCGGCAAAGCAAAAATCTTAAATAGAAAGTCGCAAAAATCATCTATTTTGCAAGAATCAGATGTGATTGTTGTAAACAAAAATGAAGATTCTACTTGCGATTCTTCCAGTAATTCTCAAAGCCAGCCTTCTATATGCGATTTAGAAATCGTATATAACGATGACGATGTTGTAGTAATAAACAAGCCTGTTTCTGTGGCGTCTCACGCAGCAAAAGGGTGGAATGGGCCTACGGTTCCAGAAAGCCTAGAAGCCGCTGGCATTAAAATAAACACAACGCTTTGCGACGAATCTCGAAAGGGAATTGTAAGCAGATTAGATGTTGGAACAAGTGGCCTTATGCTTGTTTGCAAAACGGACTTAGCGTACGAAAAGATGAAGCAACAGTTTGCAAGTCATAGTGTTAAAAAAACTTATACGGCATTAGTGCAAGGAAATTTGCAGCAGAACAAGGCCACTATTGATGCTCCAATTGGAAGGTCAAAAGTATCTGATTTTAGATTTACAGTAGCAAAAGATGGCAAGCCAGCTATAACGCATTGGGATGTTTTAGAGCGCTTTGGAATAGCAACTTTAGTTAGCGTAAATCTAGAAACAGGTAGAACTCACCAAATACGAGTGCATTTTTCTTCGATTGGTCACCCGTTAGTGGCGGATCAAATGTATGGAGCAAATCCAAAACTCGCAGAAAAACTGGGGTTACAACGCCAATGGCTTCATTCAACTAAGCTAGAATTTACGCATCCTAGAACGGGAAAACTGATTAAAGTTGAATCGCAGTATCCGCCAGATTTGCAACACGCTTTGCAGGCCGTGCGGCAATTATAAAAGTAGGCGTATTTAGCAAAACAGGTCATATTGCATCTATAAAATAGCAACCATGACTAGGCCAGAAACAAACTTTGTACATTTGCACAATCACACGCATTATTCGCTTTTGGATGGTGCTTCAAAGATTCCAGACCTAGTTTCGCGCGCAAAAGAATTAGGCATGCCAGCTGTGGCAATTACGGATCATGGAAATATGCATGGCGCGTACGAGATGTGGAGTACGGCTGTAAAAGCTGGAATTAAGCCGATTATTGGAATTGAAGCATACGTTACTCCAGAAACAGCTAGACAAGATAAAAGCAAGGTTCATTGGGGAACCGAAGCACAAAGAAGCGATGATGTTTCTGGCGGTGGCTTAATTACGCATATGACAATGTGGGCCGAAAACGATGAAGGCCTAACAAATCTGCTTAAAGCGTCATCGGTTGCAAACTTAGAAGGTCGCGTAATGCGATACCCTCGAATGGATAAAGACGTACTTTCAACGTATTCTAAAGGGGTTATAGCGTCTTCTGGATGCCCGTCTGGTATTATTCAAACCCGTTTAAGATTGGGTCAGTTTAAAGAGGCTTTACGCGCTGCTGGAGAATTCCAAGATATTTTTGGGAAAGATAACTTCTTTATAGAGCTTATGAATCACGGGCTTTCGATTGAAACGCGCGTAACAAAAGACTTGCTTGAGATTGCAAAAAAGATTAATGCGCCTCTTCTTGCTACAAACGACTTGCACTACGTACACGAAGAAGATCGCGAAGCTCAAGACGCAATGCTTTGCATTAATTCTGGATCTCGTTTAGACGACCCAGATAGGTTTAAGTTTGACGGTTCTGGCTACTATTTAAAGTCTGCCGAGCAAATGCGCGAGCTTTTTAAGGAATTTCCCGAAGCTTGCGATAATACGCTTGAGATTGCGCGCCGTTGCAATGTTATGTTTGATGACGGCGAAGATGGCGCTTTTATGCCGCAATTTGACTGCCCTAAGGGGTGGGATGAGACTTCGCTGTTTCTTAAAAAGGTAGAAGAAGGCTTAGAGCGTAGGTATAACAACAACGTTCCTATGGATGTTTTAAAGCAAGCAGACTACGAGTGTGGCGTTATATGCCAAATGCAGTTTTGTGGTTACTTTTTAGTTGTTGCAGACTACATAAATTGGGCAAAAGAGCACGGCGTTATGGTGGGTCCTGGCCGAGGAAGCGCTGCAGGAGCAATGGTGGCGTATGCAATGGGAATTACCGAGCTTGACCCAATGAAGCATGGCCTGATTTTTGAACGATTCTTAAACCCAGAGCGTGTGTCTTTACCAGATATTGACGTTGACTTTGACCCAGAAGGTAGAGCCAAAGTTTTGGAATACGTTGGCGAAAAATATGGAAAAGACAAAGTAGCACAATGCGTGATTTATGGCACGATTAAAACAAAGCAGGCGCTTAAAGATGCCGCTAGAATAATGGGCTACGAGTTTGCTGTTGGAGAAAAAATAACAAAGATTTTGCCGCCTCCAAAAAACGGCAAAGATATGAGTTTCCACGATATTTTTGACGAAAAGTCAAAGAGATATGCGGAGGCTCGCGAGTTTCGCGAGATGTACGATAGTGACCCAGATACAAAGCGGATTACCGAAGAAGCAAAGGGCATTGAAGGCCTGATTCGCCAAACGGGTGTGCATGCTTGTGCAACAATCATGGGTTCGGAGCCTATTACAGATACTTCGCCGCTTTTGGAGCGCACCGATGGCACGATTACCACAACATTTGAGTATCACACTTGCGAAACGCTTGGCCTTGTTAAGATGGACTTTTTGGGTCTTTCTAACTTAACGGTTATTAGAGATACGCTTAAAAACGTTGAAAACAATGGAAAAGAGCCTATTGATTACACTAAAATTCCGCTTGACGATAAAGAAACATATCAGCTTCTTGCAAGAGGAGACACTTTAGGTGTTTTTCAGCTTGATTCCGACGGCATGCGTGCTCTTCTGCGTACTTTAAAGCCAGATAATTTTAACGATATTTCGGCTTTGATTGCGCTTTACAGACCAGGCCCTATGGATATGGATTCGCACACCAACTACGCTAAGCGTAAGAACGGTTTGCAAGAGATTACGCCTATTCATCCAGAGGTTGCGGAGCCGCTAAAAGATGTTCTTGGCGAAACATATGGTTTGATTGTGTACCAAGAGCAGGTGCAGTCTGCTGCGCGTATTCTAGCTGGATACAGCCTTGGTAAAGCAGATGTTCTGCGCCGAGCTATGGGCAAAAAGAAGCCAGAAGTGTTGGCTAAAGAGAAAATCCCGTTCTTTAAAGGCATGGAAGAACATGGTTATTCTAAAGATGCAGCTCAAGCAGTTTGGGATGTTTTAGTTCCATTTTCTGGATACGCGTTTAACAAGGCACACTCTGCTGCATACGGCTTAATCTCTTATTGGACCGCCTACTTAAAAACGCATTATCCTGTAGAGTTTATGGCTGCTTTGCTTCAAAATGAGCGTACAAATAAAGACAAGACAGCGCTCTATTTGGGTGAGGCAAGGCGCATGGGTATTCGCGTTTTGCAACCAGATATTAACGAGTCTGTTCTTGAATATTCTGCAGTTGGAGACGTTGTACGCTTTGGTCTTGGAGCTGTACGAAATGTTGGAGATAAGGCGGTTAACGATATTATTGCCGAGCGCAATAGCGAGCGTGGAAAGTTTATTGACTTTAAAGATTTTGTAAATCGCGTATCGTTTGAATCGTTAAATCGCAGACTTGTTGAATCGCTTATTAAATCTGGAGCTTTTGACTCAATTAGCCCTTGTAGGCGAGCCATTTTCGAAGTTTGCGGCCCGTTAATCGACTCTGTTTCTTCTATTAAACGAAAGCAGGCTGGCGGTCAGTTTGATCTTTTTGCCGATTTAGACGATTCAAATAATGACCTTGGAGATGCTCAAATCAACATTCCAGATGTTGAAGAGTGGGATAAAAAAACGAAGCTAAACTTTGAGCGAGAAATGCTTGGACTTTATGTTTCGGATCACCCGCTTAGTGGACTTTCTGCCGTTTTGGCTGGTCTTAGGGAAATGTCTATTGCGCAGCTTTTAAATCGCGCTAAGCAGATTGGCGAAAATCAGCCAGTAACTCTTGCAGGACTTGTTACTAGCGTTGATAGACGAGTTTCTAAAAAGGGCAATGCTTGGGCAATAGTAACCATTGAAGACATGGAAAGTTCCATACAATGCATGTTCTTTGGCAAGGTTTATGAGTCTTCTGCTGCAGATCTTGCTATTGATCAAGTTGTGCGAATTAGAGGTTTGGTAGAAGTTAGAGACGAAACTGTTTCTTTAAGAGCCACTGAGTTTGAAGTTCCAAATCTAGAAGCTCAAGACGCTCAGCCTGTTACTATTGTTTTGCCAGTTCAAGCGCTAGAAAAGTCGCGTATTAAGGAGCTTGAAAACATTGTTACAAGGCATCCTGGATGTTGCGAGGTAAATCTTGCATTGATTGATTCTAAGGGTTGTGCAAAAGTCTTATCTTTTGGAGATAGATTTAGAGTTAAGCGAGATACATCGCTTTTTGCAGAGCTAAAAATATTGTTTGGACCAGCTTGCTTGCCGAGCGCGTAAATTATTCTTAGAGTAATCTAAAGTGATTTTTAAGCGTTTTAAGAAGTAGTTTAAGCAGCGGCTTTTTGCGTTAGAAAGTGAAAGATATGTGTAAAGATAACAATGATTTGAATAAAAATATCAACGGCAATAGTAGCAACAACAAAAATGTTGATAATAATGGCGTTGATTCTAATGATTCTGCTCAGGTTCGCACGTCTTTTACCGATAAAGAGCTTGAAGACGCATTGCTTGGATTCGAAAAAGAGTTTAGCGAAGAGCAAAATCGCGATTCAATCGATGATGCTGTTAAAAAGATTGAGCAAGCAAGTTTTGAAGAAGATTTGGAAGGTTTGCTTGGAAAAAAGGCAAAGTGTGCGCTATTTTTAACGGTTGTAGAGCCAGGGGAGCTTCTTGCTGCTTTTTGTAAGATGGCTGGAATTAATGCTGATTGCTTTAGCGACGAAAATGGGGGAGTCGCAGTTTTACGTGATTTAGACGAAGATAATCCAGAAAAATCAGTTAAAAAATTTACCGATTATTTTCGAGGAATGCCAGCTGTGCTAATGGTAAATCGTGCTAATAAGATTGATGCAAAAGTTTATGAATATGAGCAAGACGTTCTAGACGCTGTTCCGCCTATGATTCTTGCAATGTCTGCCAGATGCGTTGAAGATCTTATGGTTTGCTATTCAAGCGTTAAAGATCTTAAAGAATCTGGGATTGAAGTTACAAGCACAGATGATTTAAGTGAAGATAAAGCTAAAGAGATTTTTTATAAATACGGCAAAAAAATGTGAGCAAGTTGTAATAAATTGCTAAATTAAAAATAAGTAAATTCATTGCGATATTGCTAAATAAAAGCAAAAAATAATGGATAATATAAATAATATAATCATTGCATTTTGCTTAAAATGCTAAAAAGTATAATCCTTAAGTATTGATTGGATTGTAGATATGGATAGACAGCAAGAGTTCGCTTTGCGTACGGTTGAAGAGCGTGATGTTCGTTTTATTCGACTATGGTTCACGGATGTTCTTGGAACTCTTAAATCGGTTGCAATTGCTCCAGCAGAGTTGGAGGCGGCTTTCGAAGAGGGAATTGGCTTTGATGGCTCTGCAATTGAAGGCATGACTCGAGTTTTAGAAGACGATATGATTGTTAAGCCAGACCCTTCTACATTCCAGATTTTGCCATGGCATGGAGGCCCAGAAGGTACGGCACGCATGTTTTGCGACGTTTTAACTCCAGACGGAGAGCCGTCTCTTGGAGACCCTCGTCACGTTCTTAAAACTGCGCTTGCAAAAGCTAAAGATAAGGGCTTTACTTTTTACGTTCATCCAGAAATTGAGTTTTATCTTTTTGAAGCACAAGATGATTGGTCTAAGGCTCCAGTGCCTATTGACGAAGGTGGCTATTTTGACCACGTTCCTAGAAGCTCGGCAATGGACTTTCGTCGCAGCGCTGTGAGCATGCTTGAGCAAATGGGAATTTCCGTAGAATATTCTCACCACGAAGGCGGCCCAGGTCAAAACGAGATTGATTTGCGTTATGCGGATGCTCTTACTACTGCAGATAACATTATGACTTTCCGCACTGTAGTTAAGGAGATTTCGCTTGAGCGCGGAATGTATGCAAGCTTTATGCCTAAGCCACTAACCGACCAGCCTGGTTCTGGTATGCACACTCATTTGAGTCTTTTTGAAGGCGATTCCAACGCTTTCTACGAAGCTGGGCAAGAGTTTAACATGTCGCTTATTGCTCGCCAATTTGCGGCTGGTATTTTGCATCATGCGGCTGAAATTTGTGCAGTAACAGATCAGTATGTTAATTCTTATAAGCGATTGTGGGGAGGCGCGGAGGCTCCTAGCTATGTTTGCTGGGGTCATAGCAACCGTTCTGCACTTTTGCGCGTTCCGCAATACAAGCCAGGCAAGGGTAATTCTTGCCGTATGGAGTTCCGTGCGTTGGATCCAGTTGCTAATCCTTATCTTGCTTACTCTGTGCTTTTGGCTGCTGGTTTAGATGGCATTGAAAAGCAGATGACTTTGTGCGATCCTACAAGCGATGATGTTTGGGAGCTTACGGATGCTGAGCGCCAGGCTATGGGTATTCAGCCTCTTCCAGAATCTTTGGACGAAGCTTTGAAGATTATGGAAAAGTCTGATTTTGTGGCTAGCGTTCTAGGCGAGCATGCATTTGAGTATTTCTTGCGCAACAAGCATCAGGAGTGGGAGGAATACCGCAGGCAGGTTACGCCTTACGAGCTAGAAAAGTATTTGCCTCGGCTTTAGTTTCGCATCTTTTGCAAAATGCGCGATATGCTGTTTGTGGCGTGTCGCGCATTTTATTTTATGTATTTCTTTGATTATTTTTTAACATTTTTTGCAAGATTTTTTCGATTTGTTATATTTGAATGTTTATGTTTGAATATGACTTTTTAAACATAATCTAAATGTTTGTTTATTTAACTTAACATTTGTTGATTATTAGAACATTTTGCAACAAAAATCGCAAATTATTGCAAAATAAAACAACAATTATGTGTAGGAAATTAATCAATTGTAATGTTGATTTTCAAAATTATGAGAATAAAATTTTTGAATGGTTACATTTGAATAATATCAAAGATATTCGTGCAACTCATGATTTACAGCAGACGTAAATCATGCCTAACACACACAAAGGAAGGTAACTCAAGTGAAGAAGCTTATTCTTGATCTTGATACTGGTGTTGACGATACTCTTGCTATATCTTATGCTCTTGGAAGCCCAGAGATGGAGTTGATTGGCATAACTGGCACGTATGGCAATGTTTTAATGGAGCAAGGTGTTCGTAACGCGCTTGCAATCACAGACTTACTTGGGCATCCCGAAGTAAAAGTTTATAAGGGACTTTCGCACGCAAGCAAAAAAGATTCTTTTGAAGTTCTTCCAATTTCTGCATTTATTCACGGAGATAACGGAATTGGCGATGTTGAGATTCCAGATTCTGCGCGCAAAGCAGAAGATGAATCAGCTGTTGATTTTATTATCGATTCTGTAAAGAAATATGGCAAGGACTTGGTGTATGTTCCAACAGGACCAATGACAAATATTGCTGCTGCGTTGAAGAAAGCTCCAGAAATCAAGGACGAAATCGGAAAGATTGTTCTTATGGGCGGAGCGCTTACCATTCATGGAAACGTAAACGCTTGGACCGAAGCGAATATATCTCAAGACCCAGATGCTGCAGATGTACTATTCCGCTCTGGTGCTCCAGTAACAATGATTGGTTTGGATGTTACTTTACAGACTTTGCTTACCTACAAGGAGACAAAGCAATGGCGTGATCTTGGCACCAAGGCTGGCAAGTTCCTTGCAGATATGACCGATTTTTACATTAAGGCATATGAGACAACGGCTCCACATCTTGGTGGATGCGGTCTTCACGACCCTCTTGCTGTTGCTGTAGCTGTGGACCCAACGCTTGTTACAACGCTGCCAATCAATATGCAGGTAGATGTTGAAGGCCCAACTCGTGGACGCACTATTGGAGACGTTACGCGCTTGAATGACCCTGTTAAGACCATGCAAGTTGCTGTTGGCGTTGATGTTCCACGATTCTTGAACGAGTTTATGACTCGTATTTCTGGCTTGGCAAAAATCGCAGGCTGAGTGCAGATTTTTACGCGTTTTAACTCCGCTTTTTGTTGCTCTGCGCGTCGTAAATCGCAACATTTTCCGCAATATACGACGTGTCTTAGCCAATCTAAAAACTAAAAATATTAATTGATTGGATTATTATGACTGAAATTGAAAAGTCCACAGCGTTAGATCCATACGAGGATCCAAAAACGCGTGATAAAGTGGCAATTTATTCGCTTATTTTGCTTTTGATTACATTTATTCTTGGAACTCTATGCCTTCAGGGTTTTAATTTGGTATTTGACCAGATTGGTAAAGCTGTTGGCGCTCCAAATCAGGCTTCGCTTATTACAAGCTTGCCGATTATTGTTTTAGGTATTGTTTGCTTTATTTACGGCTCTTTAGGCGATTTTGTTTCGCTTCGTAGGCTTATAACAATCGGCCTTGTAACACTGTTTGTTGGATCCCTATTTGGCTTTATTGCAAACTTCTTCTTTACTCCAAACTTGTGGACTGTTATTATTGCGCGTATTTTGCAAACCGCTGGCGAGCAGGTTGCAGGTTCTTCATTCCTTGTTATTGCAACTAAGTATTTGCGCAACGATTTAAAGGTTATTTTCTTTGGACTCTTTACTGCAGCTTACCAGCTTTCTGCATCCATTGGCGTTTTTGCTGCTGGTGCTCTTAGCTCTATTGCTTGGCAGTATTTGTTCTTAATTCCTGCAATCACCATTTTGTTCTTGCCGGTTCTTGTTAAGTGCTTGCCTACAAAGAATGGTATTGGTGGAAAGATTGATAAGCTTGGCTTTACCGTGTTTGGCGTTGCCGTTGCATTGCTAACTTTGTTCTTCTCTTACAAGGCTTGGGGCTTGCTGCTTGGTTCCATCGTTCTGTTTATTGTGTTTGCTGTGTACATTGTAAAGGCAAAGAACCCGTTTGTAACGCCTGCGTTCTTTAAGAATAAGCGTTGGCTTTCGGGTATTATTTTGATCTTTATATTCTACTTTACTAACTACTGCATGCCTCCAATCTACAATGTTATTGGTGGAGCTTTGTACCATATGAGTACTGAGGCAGTTTCTTCCTACCTTGTGTGGGCATTTGTTGTTGCCGCTGTGATTGGAACCTGCTCTGGAACAATTATCGGTTTCATTGGACGTAAAGCTGGCATTATTATAGCTGCTGTTCTTATGATTCTTGGATGGGTTGGAGCTGCCGTATTCATCAATTGCGGATTCCTTGTTCTAACCTTGTGCGCATGCATTTACTACGCTGGTTGCGGACTTATGTATTCGCCAATAGTTTCAACGGTTCTTAGCGCATTGCCTGTTGAAGAATCGGGTCGTGGCTGCGGTATGAACGATTTGGTTATGAACGTAACCGCATCAATCGGTATCTCTATTTTCAGCGGTTTCTTTGGAGGCAATCTGTTTAAGGGATTCTCGTTTGCAAACATTAGTGGATTAGCAGCTGGATATTCCAACCTTATTATGATGGGTGCAGTTGTTGCATTTATTGGACTAGTGGTTTACCTAGTTCGTAGCGTAATGGTTAAGGAATAATTGCTGTTTTGCTAGTGGCCATTAACCAGTAGTCGTGTTTTGCGGCTCGGTTAGTGGCCATTTTTGTATTGTTTTGTATTGTTTTGCTTGTGTGCTATCAAATTTTTTTCATGCGTTGAATACTAATTGGGTATGCGGTTCCAAGCTCTTGTGCCCAAAGAGAAACATAAAATTCTTCGCACATCCACTTTAGTTTTTGCGCTTTTTCTTGAGCTTCGTCTCTATTTGGACCTGCAGGCAAGCTGCAAGCCGTTTTTTGAGCTTCTATTACAATTTGATGAGCCTCGCTTGCTTGCCAAGCCCATTGAACATCTCTGTTTTTATCTACTTTAGCTTTATTGAGTCGAATCAAATCCGCGTGTAAATAGCGGTCGATTGAACTAAGTGCATTAGAATCTGCATTCGCAATAAAACCAGTGAAAACAAGCGAAGATGCGTGTTCTCTAATTGATTGAAGAACGCTTAGCATAGGCAAATCGGCTCTGCCGCTAACGGCGGATTCAACTTGAGCATATCGTTTTAAAATAGCAATCACACTGTGTGCAATGCTATAAACTGTATCTTCGTAAACTTCGGCAACGTTTGCCACAGCTTCTTTAAGCTCAACGTCATTAGTTATCTTGCTAGTATCTGGTATAAGGCGCTTAACGGCAGCCATTTGCAAATCTTGAGCCAAATCTTTAGAAGACTTATAAGGTGCAGATGCAAGTATTAGAGCTTCGGATCCTAGCCATCTAGATGTAATTCGCTTATCGTCTAACTTAAGCATATTAAGAGCGCCCTGCCAAACCATTTGGCACCTAGAAATATTAGTTGCACCCGACTTGTGTAATAAATCTGCTCGTTCAACAACATTTCCAGCTGCTGCAGCTTTAACTGCTTTACGGTTAACAACACTTAGCGCACAGTCTTGTGCATCTTTAGCGAATCGTTTTTGCAGGTTTTCTAGTGACTTATCTGTTCCTAAAACAGTAGGCTTGATTCTTTTGTGGTTTTGCTTATTGGCATTGTTTGGGTTAGTTTTCTTTTGCTCAACACTAAAAGTTACTCGCAGATAAGGCGATAATCGCTGCAGCTGTTCTTCGCTTAAAACCTGCGGATGGATTTGTGCTCCAACAACGCTAATCGCAGCTTTAGTAAAGACTTCGCTAAAGTCTTGCCAGTTAAAGTCTTCTTGCGGATTTTCGCTTATTCCCGGAAGAAAATCGTAGTTTTCGTCAATCCACTCACGTATTTTTTGCGCGGTATCTGGAGCAGGAACAAATTGCACACGTAAAGTTTTAGGGAGCGACTTAATCATGCCAATAATAAGCTCGTCTAATAATCCTGGAACGTTCCACGTAAACTCTTGCGGCTTTAATCGCAAAAGCGTATGTAGCGGAACATGCACAGTTACGCCGTCTAAAGGATTATTTGGATCGTAAATGTAGCTTAAACGCAAATTAATTTTCTGGCCGTCTGTTCCAATCGTATGCCAAGTATCTGGGTAGTCTGCTAAATCAGTGTCATTTGTATATTGCAGGCGCTCAACAGAATCTGCGTTAAAATCAAGAAAATGCGGGTCTTTAAGCCGGTAATTTTTCCACCATTTAGCCAAATCCGCAATAGTGGTAGCTTCTTGAGGCAGTTTATTATCGTAGAAAGTAAATAAATCCTCGTCGTTTACGGTTTCGCTTGCCTGCCTAGTACGGTTTGTTTGATTGTCGGCATCGTCTAAAACGTTAATATTTGAGGAGATAAAATCGTTGTATGGAAAACGCTGTTGAACGTTTCCTTCTACAAGACCTTGGCGAATCATAATAATACGAGATTCATAAGGGTTGATTTTAGACCACTGAACAGTGCGATTTTGCACAATTGGCAGGCCGTACAAAAGAACCTTCGATTGGGCGATTGCACAGCCTTTGCTTGCGCTCCAATGAGCATCTGAATAGTTTACGCGAGTAAGATTCTTAGCCAAAGGCTCTGCCCAAGCTGGGTCGATTTGCGCGCAATATCTAGCCCAAAGCCTAGAAGTTTCAACAAGCTGCGCGCACATAATCCAAGAAGGCGTGGACTTAGAAACAGCGGAAGCGGGGAAAATCGCAAATCGTGTGCTTCTAGCGCCCTGATAATCGTTTTTTGCCATTTTTTGAGCGCGTTTAATTGCGCGAATCTTGGCTGTTCCGCGAAGACCTGCAAAATCCGAAGCTTTAGGCTCGCGAATAACTTGCATTCCAATCATAGAAAGCAAGCCCGAAAGCATAGAAGAATGGATTCCCTGGTAATCCCACGTGCAGCAAAGGCTATGAGCCGCCTGCTGATTGTTTGGCAATTGGCGAATCTCTAGCGGTGCGCGTTTAACAGGCAGCGGTTCGCCAACGTTATAATCAAGCTCTTTGCATAAATCTTTAAGCTGATTAACTAAATCTTTCCACTGTTTTAGGCGTAAAAAGTGGAAAAATTCCGATTTGCAAAGTCGCCTTAGGGCGTTGTTGCTGATTTCGCCGTCTGCCTGGAATATGCAATCCCAAATATTTAAAGCGGTTAAAAAGTCGCTTAACTCGTCTGAGTATCGATTGTGGAGCCTATCTGCTTCTTCTCGGTTGTCTTCTGGGCGCTCGCGTGGGTCTTGTAAGCTCAAAAATGCAACAATAACAAGAATTGCAGCCAAAGTATTTGGTGTAGTATTGCGTGCGGCCTCAATAATCATGCGTCCAAGGCGAATGTCGATTGGAATACGGCTAAGCTCGCGTCCAATACGAGTTAGGCTTATAACTCCAGATTTTCGCGTAATTGCGCCAAGTTCGCTAAGTTCGTTAAAGCCGTCGCTAACAGCCTTAATGTCTGGAGGGTCAATAAAACCAAAGTTTGTTATGTCTTCGCCAGTTTTAGCAACTCCAACAGAAAGCATGTGTAAAATAACTGATCCCAGTGAAGTGCGAAGAATCTCTGGGTCGGTAAAGCGAGGGCGAGTCTCGTAATCTTCTCTAGAGTATAGGCGAATAGCAATGCCATCTGCGATTCGCCCACAACGACCAGAGCGCTGATCTGCGCTTGCTTGAGAAATAGGTTCTATAGGAAGGCGCTGAACTTTAGCAGACTTGGAATAGCGCGAAATTCTGGCAAAACCAGGGTCCACAACGTAGCGAATTCCAGGAACCGTAAGAGAAGTTTCTGCAACATTAGTGGCTATTACAATGCGCTGATGCGTGTGATGTTCAAAAACGCGATGCTGGTCTTTAGAAGAAAGACGTGCAAAAAGCGGAACAATCTCAATGGCATCACTGCGACTCATGTTGCTTGCACGCGCGCCAAAATAGGAGCGCAATGCGGATTCAAACTCGCGAATATCGCGCTCGCCAGAAGCAAAAACCATAATATCTCGCGCGCCTTGAGTGTGGCTGGAATGAATCACAAGCTGAGCGCATGCGCGAGTTACAGCCGAAGCAATGTCTTCGTCGCAAATATCGCCGCTTTCCGAAAGATTTTGGCTTTGTGCCACGCTTTCATCATCCATAGAAATATCGGCAAAACCTGGAACGTGCTTCATAAGTGAAGGTGCGCTTCCAAGAGGCTCGTAAAGTATTCGCACGGGGTACGTTCGCCCAGAAACCTCTATAACAGGAACTTTAATATGCAAAGCTTGTTCAAAATGGTCTTTAAACTTTGCGGAGTCAATTGTTGCAGAAGTAATAATTAGCTTTAAGTCTTTGCGCTTTGGCAAAAGAGTTGTTAAATATCCAAGCAAAAAATCAATGTTTAGGCTGCGTTCGTGAGCTTCGTCAATAATAATCGTGTCGTATCTAGTAAGAAGTGGATCGCGCTGAATTTGTGCAAGTAGAATACCGTCTGTAACAATGCGAAGTTTTGTTTTAGATGAGCTTTCGTCGTTAAAACGCACCTGGTAGCCGATTTCTTCGCCAAGCTTAACGCCCATTTCGCTTGCGATTCTCTCGGCAACTGTGCGTGCAGCAAGTCGGCGAGGCTGAGTGTGAACAATCTGTTTTCCACGCCCTCCTCTTCCAAGCTCCAAAGCCATTTTTGGTATTTGAGTAGTTTTTCCAGAACCAGTTTGACCAGATACGATTACAACTTGCGACTCTTTAATAGCCTCAATAATCTGATTGTGGGCAGCGCTTATTGGCAGCTCACTAGGGTAGTCAAAGTTCATGGTTTAATCCTGCTAAATCCTGCTAAATCTTGCTAAATCTTGCTAAATCCTTATAAATCTATTTTCTTAAGACTTCTATAATTCTGTATCCTTTAGAACTTGCGTATTTTTCCACGCTAAAATCTTCCCCAAGATTTTTAGAAAGCCAAGGGATTAGCGAGTCGGAACCAAGATTTTTTTGAACAACCAAATACGCAGCTCCTCCAACTTTTAAGCGAGGAAGCCAGGTGAGCAAAATATTGTGCAAAACATCTTTTCCAACGCGAATTGGCGGATTAGACCAAATAAGATCAATGTTTTTAGATGAATCTTCTTTTAACGCATCTTCTACAAGATAGGTGTGAATGTTGTTTAATCCAGCATTTTTAGCATTTAACTTAGTAAGTTCCAATGCGCGTTCGTTAACGTCTACAGAATAAATTTGTGCATTAGGGGATTCAAATCCTAGAGCCAAGCTAATTGCACCCCAGCCGCAGCCAATGTCGAAGAAACGCCCATTTTCTGGGGGTTGTGGCGCGTGTTTAAGCAAAACTGCGGTTCCTAAATCTAGTCTAGAAGCGCTAAACACGCCGTTAGACACCTGTACGTCAAAATTGCGCCCGCGCAAATCAACGTGCAAAGTTCGTCTTGAGTCTAAAGAATTTGGGTTAGCAGAAAAATACTGTTCTCCGCCAGTCTTAGCTTTTTTAGCGATTTTATTTGTTTTAGGAGCTTTGTTATTACTCGTATTTTGGGTTTTGTTGTAAGTGTTAATGGCCATTTTGTTGTTGATTTAAAAATTATGTCTTCTAGAATCACAATAATAAAACAAACGTTGTAAATCGTATATTAACAACGTATTTAGCGTGACGGTTAAAACAAAACAGCAAAGGGCGTAAATTTGGTAGACACTCTAGAAAACAGTGATTTAGCAAGTGGTTTTAATATGCCTGATCATAAAGATGAGCATAACAACGTTCTTTCAGGACATTCCGAAGTACTACTAGACACTGCAAATGCTGATTTAAGTGCGCAAATCCACGACGAAGCTTGGCAAGAGCGCGAATCAAGAAATGCGCTAAAACGAGTTGCGGGTCTTGGCGAGCTGCAAGATGTAACAGAGGTTGAATACAGAAAGCTAAGGCTGGAACGCGTTGTTTTAGTAGGCGTATGGTCTAGCGCTCGCGGAACTTTAAGCCAGGCAGAAGAATCTCTTAGAGAATTGGCGGCGCTTGCAAAAACAGCTGGAGCTGTAGTGTGTGACGGCATGTTGCAGCAAAGATACAGGCCAGATGCAGCAACGTATGTTGGTTCTGGAAAAGCGCGTGAACTTGCAGCGGTTGTGGCACAAAATGATGCGGATACTATTGTTGTAGATGACGATCTTCCACCAAGCCAGAGAAGAGCTTTAGAAGACGCCACTAAAGTCAAAGTTGTAGACAGAACGGCTGTTATTCTAGACATTTTTGCTCAGCATGCAACAAGTAGGGAAGGAAAGGCGCAAGTCGAGCTTGCTCAGCTTCAATACATGCTTCCGCGACTTAGAGGTTGGGGTGCTGCTCTTTCTAGGCAGGCTGGAGGTCGCGCTGCTGGAGACGCTGGAATCGGCTCTAGAGGCCCAGGTGAAACAAAAATCGAGATGGATAGGCGCGCAATTAGGAATCGAATTTCAAAATTGCGTCACGACATTGCGTTAATGGCACCAACTCGCGAAACAAAACGTGGATCTAGGCGCCGTCAAGATATTCCAACCGTTGCAGTAGTTGGGTATACAAACGCTGGAAAATCTTCGATTATAAATAGACTTACTGGCTCTAAGGAGCTTGTAGAAAACGCGCTTTTTGCCACTTTGGATACTGCTGTTCGAAAGTCTTTAACTAAAGATGGGCGCACGTACACGCTTGTAGACACGGTCGGTTTTGTGCGAAGGCTGCCAACTCAGCTTGTAGAAGCGTTTAAGTCAACTTTGGAAGAGGTTGGACAGGCAGACGTTATTTTGCATGTTGTTGACGGTTCTCACCCAGACCCAGTATCTCAGATTGAAGCAGTAAACGAGGTTTTGGCTCAGATTGATGGTGTAGAAGACATTGCGCAGATTATTGCGTTTAATAAGTCGGACGTTATGCAAGAGCCAATGCGTTTGCGTTTGCAATCTTTGTACCCCGATTCTTTAATTGTGTCTGCTGCAAGTGGCGAAAATATTGAGCGACTAAAAACGCGTATGGAAAATTTGTTACCTTCCCCACATGTTCATGTTAAAGTCACTCTTCCTTACAGTGATTATTCGGGATCTCTGCTATCTAAAGTTAGGGAAAATGGCATTGTAAATTCGGCGGAATACAAGGATTCTGGAGTGTATTTAGATGCTCTTGTTAACGATTCTTTAGCGGCAAAACTTATGCAAATTGCGGTTTAAGCAAAATTCCGTAGGTGTGATTAAAGTAAAAGCTGTTCATGCATATATCTCTATTGTGAGAGCAGCCCTTGTATTTTGAGTTATTTATTTAGCTAGAGGGTTGACTCTGTTTTTGGAAAAGGGGTTTTCTAATGGTGAATTCTCAGGTTAAGCCAACAAAGCTTGCGATTATTGGTGCTGGTGCAGTAGGTTCTACGCTTGCGTTTGCTGCTGCTCAGCGCGGTGTTGCTCGTGAAATTGTGCTTGAGGATATCGCTAAGGAACGTGTTGAGGCAGAAGTTCTAGACATGCAGCACGGTTCCAGCTTCTATCCAGCTGTTTCTATTGCTGGTTCCGACGACGTTGAAATCTGCCGCGATGCGGATATGGTTGTTATTACTGCTGGCGCTCGTCAAAAGCCTGGCCAGACTCGTTTGGAGCTTGCAGGCGCAACTATCAACATTATGAAGTCGATTATTCCTAACGTTGTTAAGGTTGCTCCAAATGCAATTTACATGCTGATTACAAATCCTGTTGACGTTGTTACGCATGTTTCTATGAAGCTTTCTGGTCTTCCTGCTAATCAGATGTTTGGATCGGGTACAAACCTTGATTCTGCACGTTTGCGCTTCCTTATTGCTCAGCACACTGGTGTAAATGTTAAGAACGTTCACGCCTATATTGCTGGCGAACATGGCGATTCCGAAGTTCCACTTTGGGCTTCTGCAACTATTGGTGGCGTTCCAATGTGCGAATGGAATGCTCTTCCAGGCCACGAGCCATTGGACGAAGCTAAGCGCGAAGAAATCCATCAAGAAGTTAAGAACGCAGCTTACAAGATTATTAACGGTAAAGGCGCTACAAACTACGCTATTGCAATGTCTGGTGTAGATATTGTTGAGGCTGTTCTTCGCGACACCAACCGCATTTTGCCAGTGTCTTCTTTGCTTGACGACTTCCATGGAATCTCGGACGTTTGCATGTCGGTTCCAACTTTGTTGAACCGCAACGGTGTTAACTCTCGTCTAAACACTCCAGTTTCGGATCGTGAGCTTGCTGCTTTGAAGCGTTCTGCAGAGACTCTTCGTCAGGCTGCAGCGCAATTTGGATTCTAATATTAGCTTTATGCTTTATGTTTTATGCTTTTAGGCTTTTATGCTTGGCTGTTCGTAAAGCGCTAATTATTAAGATTTAAGTCTTGAAAGTCGCTCCTTCAATCTTTGTTTTGGGGGAGCGGCTTTTAAGTTATAAATTTGCTTAAAAGGGGATTTTGAATGTTTAATCATAAAAATCTTAAAACAGATAATGCGTTAATGTGCGATTTTGAAGATTTGCGCTCTCAATTTCCCATTTTAAGCCGCAAAGTACATTCAAAACCCTTGATTTACTTGGATTCTGCAGCAACTTCCCAAAAGCCGCAAGTTGTGATTAACGCCGAAAGCGAGTTTTATAAAACGATTAATGCTGGCGTGCATAGAGGAGCGCACGAGTTGGCAGCGCTTAGCACAGTTGCTTTTGAAGAAGCGCGTGCAAAAGTTGCAAAGCTGGTTGGTGCTTGTAGCAAAGAAGGCAGCGAAGAGATTGTTGTTACACCTGGGGCTACAGGAGCGCTGAATCTTCTCGCCACTTCTATTGGAAATGCAACGATTAACGCTAGGCTAAATCGCCCTGGTTTTACGGAAGATAACTTAACTTTGAGTCATAATTTTGTGATTAATAAGGGAGACAATATTGTTGTTTCTAGGGCAGATCATCATTCCGTTTTGTTGCCATTCCAAGAGCTTGCGATTCGCTCAGGCGCGGAGCTTCGCTGGATTGATGTAACTGAAGATGGCCGCGTGCGAGCGGACGCGGATTATCTAAGCACTGTTATTGATGAGCGCACTAGAATCGTTGCTGTTACGCATATTAGCAACGTTACGGGCGCAATCACAGATGTTTCGCCAATTTGCAAGCGTGCGCACCAAGTTGGGGCGATTTTTGTTCTTGACGCGTGCCAGTCTGTTCCACATATTCCTGTTGATTTTCACGCTCTAGACGTTGATTTTGCAGCGTTTAGTGCGCATAAAATGTACGGTCCTACGGGTGTTGGATTCTTGTATGGCCGCCGCAATCTTTTAGATGCACTTCCGCCAGCCAATTTTGGAGGATCTATGGTGGAGCTTGCATGGCTTAACAAGCCGGCACAATACATGGATGCGCCTTACCGTTTTGAGGCAGGGACTCAGCCGGTTGCACAAATGGTTGCGGCAGGAGTTGCTGCGGATTGGCTGCGCGAGTTAAATATGGAAAAAGTTGCAGAACACGAGAAGTGCATTGCAGCTAAATTACTGGAATTACAAGATATTCCAGGCGTTCGCGTTCTTGGCCCGCTCGATTTAAACAATCGCATTGGCACAGTTTCTTTTGAAGTTGAAGGCGTGCATCCGCACGACGTTGGCCAGTTTTTGGATGCGCAAGGAATCGCGATTCGCGTTGGGCATCATTGCGCTCAGCCGATTCATCGCCATTTTGGCGTGTATGCTTCCAATCGCGCATCTGTTGGTGTTTATAACACAATCGAAGAAGCTAGCGTGCTTGTGGAAGCCGTTTCCCGCGTTCGCGCATATTTTGGCGCATAGTCTAATATTTTAAAGCAAGGAGTGCGTATGTTCGATATGAGTTTTGATGATGGTAGTGGCTTAGAAAGCATGTATCAAGAAGTGATTCTGGATGCTGCTAGAAATCCGCATGGAAAAACGCATTTTTTGAGCACAGAGAGTCTTTTAAAAGCAGAAATGCAGGAAGAGCGTGAAGAAAAAGCTGATGCGGCTACGGAAAAGTCGCAAGCAGCCGATGAGTTAAAAAACGATTCTAATATAACAATTACAAATCATCACGAAAATTGTGCTGTAGAAGCTAATAAAGACTACGCATTCGGCGAATCTCATCAATTTAACCCAACTTGCGGAGATGAGGTTACAATGCATGTTGAACTCGCTAAAAACGTTGATAATTCAAGCAATGCGCTTGTTAAAAGCATTAAGTGGGATGGCCACGGTTGCTCGATTTCTCAAGCGAGTCTTTCGATTATGGTTGATTTGGTTGAGGGAAAAACTGTTGCGGATGCCTTGCGATTGGCCGCTCTTTTCCACAAGCTTATGGAATCTAGGGGAGCGGGGTTAAAAAGCGAGCAAGACGAGGATGATTTGGAAGATGCAATGGTTTTTCAAGGCGTTTCTAAATATCCAATGCGAATCAAGTGCGCGTTGCTTGCGTGGGAAGGCTTAAAAGACGGTATTGCAAAGGCTATTGAGGCTTTATAAAATCGTATGAGGCTTTATAAATCGCAGTGTAACACCAAAAATAAGGAACAAGATGGCAGAAAATCAAGCAGAATCAACTCTTAGCGCAAACAATATTGGGCGCGTAAGCGAGGAAGATATTCAAGAGGCTTTGCACAATGTTTTAGACCCAGAGCTTGGTATTGATGTTGTTGATTTGGGCTTGGTTTATGGGATTGAGATTGATGAGCTTGGTCGCGCGATTCTTACAATGACGCTTACAACGCCTGCTTGCCCGCTTACGGATTTGATTGAAGACGAGTGTGCGAGTGCGCTGGTGGGGCTTGTAGACGAATTTAGAATTGATTGGACTTGGAAGCCGCGTTGGAGTGTTGAAAATATTACGGAAGATGGGCGCGCGCAGCTTGAGGCGCTTGGGTATAATTTGAACAATTTGCCTGCTAGCTTTGGCGCTGGTGTTTCTGGTGCTGGCGCTTCTGGAATGTCGTCCTATGCTGGCGGAATTTCTCCAACCGAATAATTTAGGATTTTTAATGATTTATGCAGAAGATTTTTCGCCTAATCGCAATGATTTTAAGAATAGTGATGATTGCAAGAATAGTGATGGCTGCTGCGATTTGTGTGCGCAAAAAATTGTTGAAAACAGCATAACGGATGTTGTTTTTGACTTGCATCTTCTTGTTGATTGGGATGCGCGGCGCACGTTGGAATTGGATTATCCAGATTATATTGGCGAAGTTCTGTTTAGCTACGAGCCAGAATGGGGTTTTGAGTTTCATGAGGCTTTGCGAGAGGCGGCATGGAGCAGCCAGCGCGCGCTGGAATCGTTTAGCGAGCATCACGGTCCTGCTGTAACTTGGCTTTATCGCCTGTATTTTAAGAATTTTTCACGCGGATTTTTAGGGGAGCGATCGCGTTTTGCCTCTGTTGCTCGCGATTTGATTGCAAAAGGTGTGCGCGTTTGGGCGTTGGGAAATGCTTCGCAAGAGTGGATTGATTGCGCGCGAGCAACTTGCCCAATACTTGGCGAGATAAATGGCGTTAGTGCATCTTGCGAATCGCATTTGCGCAAGCCGAATATTATGATTTATCGAGATTTTTTGCACAAAAATGGTTTGAACGCAAGTTCTACTGTTTTTGTTGAATCGGATTTGCGTAGCTTAAAAACTGTGCAAAGAATTGGCTGTGCATCTGCAAAATTATTCACACTGTAGTTACATCAACATTTGTCGGCGGATTCAAGCGAATCGTAGCCATACATGTGCACAGTATTTTCAATAATCATTTGCGTAAGATTTAGATTTTTTGCCGTCAAATCTTCTATAAAAGCCTTATATTTAGCAAAAGTATCGTTAGAATACGTGCTTAATTCTCCTCGCAAATACGTTTCAAAAGACGTATTTTCTGCTGTATCTTCGCTTGTTTTTAGAACGCGCATTGCAAGACCTAAATGAGGGTAGCGATTGCGAAAATCGTCCGCCCATTTAACTTGCGTTAAAATAATCTTCTCTTGCTCGCTTTTTCTAGGCTCTAAAATTGGCTTAATATAAGGCTTAATCGTGCGCTCAAAAATTTCAGGAGCAGTAGACTCCATCATTCTTGCATATTTTTCTGTTATCAAATTACCGCCATCGCTATTTGCGCGCTCAAGATCTTTTTTATAAGACTCTTGCAAATCGCGCGGCCAAGTTAAAAATTGGCTCATTCGCATAATGTGGAATGTTGGCCAGTTTCCTTGACAGTTCGCGCGTCCGCCTTCGTTTTGCGTAAGCTGGAATTGCTGCCATTCTAGTTTTGTAATCTCTTCGGCAAGCTTTTGCGTTTTTGGATTTTGTGTTTTCGAATTTGATAATGAATTGCACATCATAAGCTCCTTAAGCACGTAGCGCGCGAATTAATATGCGCTTCAACATACGGGCGCTGCCATTCCAAAAAAGTTTCATTGCAATCGCTTAAGCCTTGATATTTAAGCTCTTCCACTACTTCGTTGCACACGTTTTGAATAATCTCGTTTATTTTAGATTCGGCTTCGCTGCTTCCTTTTGTGCCTTCGCCAAATCCGATTCCGCCAAAGCACGCCGCACTACTTAGTCGCATAAGCGATTCAAGTTGATTTGCTACGCCAGAAAGCCTAGACGCCATTCGCGCGCTTAGCTTGCGAAGTGCTGCAAATTGCCATTTGTAATATGGCAAGTATCCTGCGCTTATTGGGTTATTTAGCAAAAATACGATTGAAGCGGTTGCGCGCACAAACTCGTTTATAGAAAGCCACGCTGCAGCTCCGTCTTTTCGCGCTAGCATTCGTGGAACGTTGTATTGACCTGCTTGAGCCATCATGCCAAGCCTTCTGGAGATTAGCGAGATTCGCACATCGTCTGGCATGAGTTTAAAACTTTGACGCGTTTTGCTAAATTCTCCAAGTGGGTCTGCAAAAATTTGGCCGTTCGTAGCTGCAGCAAGTGTTGGCTCGCTTAGCGAAAGCCATAAATGCGGCTCGTCTTGGCTTGGAGCAGTAGCAAATCCCGTTATGTTTTCAAAAAATTCGCTTATGCTAAATACTCCGACTCGCTTGCTGCCTTCGCATGATTTAGCGCGCGGAGTTTCTTCGCGAGAGCCAAAACCAGCGAATTCTTGCGGCAAATCGTTGTAAGCTGCTTGCAAACACTCGCCAATTTTCGCATAGTCTTCATCTGTAAGCCATAAGCAGAATCCTGGTCCAAAATCGTGGTCGCGTGAAATCTCGTCGTCAAATCCGTAGCATTCCGATCCGTGGCCCGCTAATCCTGCAGCTATGCGGTTTTTGTAGTCTTTAAATTTTGGTAATTCAAGCAGCGGCTTTCCGTAGGTTTGCCAATATTCTTTTGCAAGTTGCATGCCGTTTTTTATTTTTGGATTATTTTCTGCTTTTATATTTTTGTTTGATTGTGTAGTTTTATTTGACTCTGGCTGTGCTTGTGTGGTTGCTTGCGATTTTTCCGCAGCACACTGAATCGCATCCGCCACGCCGCCAGTCGTAAATTTTTCTGCTGCCTTCTGCGCTTGCCGCAAATTTTCCAGCGTAATCGCATACGACTCGCTATCTTCCCCGTAGCATTGTGCAATCAAATCAAGTGCTTCTTTGTAGCTTTGTGCCGCGCTAGTGTAGTTTTCCATTGCGTATTGAACTTGCGCAAAACCTGCCAAAGCGGATGCATAATGCGGCTGATTCTGGTTGCCGCCAGCTTTATAAATGTCTATGCTTTTTTGCGCATGACTAAAAGCAAGATTTACTAGGGAAGGGTAGCTATTTTGCGCCTCTTGCTCCTCTTGTGCTTCCTGCGTTTCCTGTACTTCCCGCGCTTCTTGTACTTCCCGCGCTTCCTGCAAAATCGCCAACGCAATATTTGTGTGAGTTGCTGCTACGTCAATATCGGTAGAAGTGTTTAAACTCGTTTCTTCCAAGATTTCAAGCGCCTTTTTAAGCTGCTCAACAGCCTTTGCAGTGCTTCCTGTTTCGCTGTAAAGCATTGAAAGATTGTTGTGAAGTGCTGCCAATTTGCGATTTTTAGGTCCAAGCGTTTTGGCGGCTTCTTTTAACGCCTGATTGTAAATGTTTTTTGCGCGTTCATAATCGCCAGCTGCGCGAAGGCTTGTAGCAGCGTTAATCAGCGTCGTTGTGCCTGCTTCGCTGCCTGCTAAATCCATCTTTTTTGCCAAATCTAGCGCATTATCAATGATTGGCTTGTTTTTTGTGTGTTCTCCTCTAGACCTATAAAATCCCATCAACTCATTTAATACAGATAGTTGCAATGCTTGAGCGTTTGATTCTTGCGATTTGCCATATGCGCAATTTGCTTCGTGCAGCGCATCCATCAAGTATTTTTCGATTTCGTGTGCGTTTGCGTGGCTTGCAAACATATTGTCAAGCTCTTTATATAATTGAACAACGTCTAACATTTAAGCCACCCTGCTTCTTGCGATTAAATTCTGTTTTATTCACTACTTAATCATAGCGAATTATTTGTTTATAAGAGTGTTGCAACGTGCGTGATTCTTGTTTTATTTTTTAAAGATTTGTAATAATTTACATTAACTATTTTTGTTTAAGGTTAGTTTTTTATAAAAAATAGTTGTTTTTTAGTGTATTTTACATTTTTTATTCCATTTTTTTTTT